>DATHJB010000211.1 GCA_035316325.1 Acidimicrobiales bacterium | reverse complement strand
ACCGAAACGGTCGACCGGCGCCGCACCTACCGCCCGGCCGACACACGCAGCGGCGCTGACGAACCGAAACGGTCGCTCGACACCGCAACGATGGCGACAGCCCGACAACACCACCGGGGACCCGACCGAGGCTGAGGAAGCGCTAACTGAACGGCACCTGGGCGACTAGCCCAGCAGGTGGAGGCGACGGGCCAGGTCGCTGACGAAGTGGCGTTCGGGGTCGAGGCGGTTGCGCACCGCCCGCCACTCGTCGAGCCGGGGGTACATCTTCGGGACCAGCTCGGGGTGCAGGACGCTGTCCTTGGCGAGGTACACGCGGCCGCCGCAGCCGGCGATCTCGCGGTCGAGCCGGGCCAACAGCTCGACCAGAGCGCCGTCGCCGGCGGGGATGTCGAGGTTCACCGTCCACCCTGACGCCGGGAACGACAGCGGGCCCGGGTTGGCCGGGCCGAAGCGCTTCAGCACGGCCAGGAAGCTGGCGGTGCGGCTGCCCGAGATCGACTCGACCACCGACCGCAGCAGGTCCTCCTCGCCGAACGGCACCAGGCACTGCCACTGCAGGAAGCCCTTGGAGCCGTAGAGGCGGTTCCAGCGGTCGATCATGTCGAGCGGGTAGAAGAACTTGGTGACGGTCTGGAGCTCGTCGCGGCGGCGCTTGGGTTCCTTGCGGAACCACAGCTCGTTGAAGGCCCGGATCGTGAAGCGGTTGAGCAGGCCCGACGGCGCCGGGGGAGCGGGGAGCAGCTTCGGCGGGTCGAAAGCCAGCGGGTCGCCCTTGCCTCCGTCGGCCGCGAACTGCTCCACCGTGGCGAACTCACCCTGGTAGAGCACCGAGCGGCCGAGGTTGCGGCCCCGGGCCAGCAGGTCGATCCAGGCGACCGAGTAGCGGTAGCGCTCCTCGCCCTCGGCCAGCTGGGCGAGCAGGCTGTCGAGGTCGGGCGCCCGGTCGGTGTCGACGGTGATGCGACTGGTCTCGATCGGCCGCAGCGCCACGGTCGCCTCGACGATGGTGCCGGTGAGGCCCATGCCGCCGCACGTGGCCCAGAACTCCTCGGGGGTCGACTCGGGCGTGAGCACCCGGGTGGAGCCGTCGGACAGGCCCAGCACCAGGGACCGCACGTGCGTGCCGAAGGTGCCGGCGGCGTGGTGGTCCTTGCCGTGGACGTCGGACGCGATGGCCCCGCCGACGGTCACGAACTTCGTGCCGGGCGTGACCGGTAGGAACCAGCCCTGCGGGATGGTGACCCGCATCAGGTCGTCGAGCGACGTGCCGGCCAGCACCCGGACGATGCCGCTGGCCGGGTCGAGGTCGAGCACGCCGGACACGCCGGTGGCGTCGACCACGAGGCCGCCGGCATTCATCGCCGCGTCGCCGTAGGCCCGGCCCAGGCCCCGGGCGACGACACCTCGCGGGCCGGCGTCGAGCGGTGCCTTGGTCAGCTCGTCGGGGCTGGTCGGGCGGGCGACGCGGCTTGCCGTGACGGGGTTGCGCCCCCAGCCGGTGACCAGCTCCAGATCATCGTCCATCACGCCGTGTACACCCCGATCCCGAACACCACGACCCAGGCCAACCCAATCAACTGGAGGATTCTGTCACCCAGGAAGATCTCTTCGGGCGCAGAACCCTTGCCCTGATCGAGCACGAGCGCGTAGCGCAGCACGGCGGTCACGAAGGGCACGATCGACGCCTGGAACCAGGGCAGGCCGTCGGGGTTGGCGATCGCCGCCGACGTGGCCTCGTCGAACGCCCAGATGCAGTACGCCACCAGGAAGGCGCTCGACGTGACCGACCGCACGTAGGCCGTGTACTCGGGCCGGTAGGAGGCGAGCACGGAGCGGAACGAGCCGGCGTTCTCGCCCATCTCGGCGGCCTCGGCGCCCCGCTTGCCGGCCACCACGAACAGCGAGCCGAAGATCGTCACGATGAAGAACCACTGCGAGATCCCCACCTCGGTGGCCTCGGCCCCGGCGACCGCCCGCAGCACGAACCCGGCTGCCACCGCCACCAGGTCGACCACGGCGATGTTCTTCAGCCAGCTCGAGTAGGCGGTGGTGAGGCACACGTAGCCGACGACGACCGCCGCCAGCTTCGGGTTGGCCAGCAGCGCCACACCCACCGACGACACCAGCAGGCAGCCGCCCAGCACGAAGGCCAGCGACACCGGCACCACGCCGCTGGCGACGGGGCGGAAGCGCTTCTTCGGGTGCAGGCGGTCGGCGGCGACGTCGCGGGCGTCGTTGATGTAGTAGGTGCCCGCCGCCGCCATGCAGAAGGCCACGAAGGCGATGAGCGAGTCGGTGAGCGGGCCGACCTCCTTGAGCAGCCCCGCGGCGCCGGGGGCCGCGAACACCAGGAGGTTCTTGATCCACTGCTTGGGCCGGGCCAGCTTGAGCAGCCCGAGGAGCAGCGACGAGGAGTCGTCGGGCGCCTGGTCGTCGGGCACGGGCACGGGTGCGGAGGTGCGGGTGGAAGGGTCCGACGTCGCGGTCATCGTCGGCCTCCCGGTCCGGGAGTCAGCGGTTGGCGGAGACCTTGCGCCACAGCGGTCTCGGGAGGTGCCGGAAGACGGTCATCAGATAGCGGAAGGTGTTGGGTACCCATACGATCTCCTTGCCGCCCGAAGCCAGTGCCCCGGCCACCGCGTCGGCGACCACCTCCGGCGTCGTCGCCAGCGGAGCAGGGTCTTTGCCCTCCGTCATGGATGTGTGCACGTAGCCGGGGCGGACGACGACGACCCGCACGCCCGAGCCGACCAGCGAGTCGGCCAGGCCCTGCGAGAAGACGTCGAGGCCGGCCTTCGACGAGCCGTACACGAAGTTCGAGCGCCGGGCCCGCTCACCCGCCACCGACGACAGCACCACGATGCTGCCGTGCCCCTGCTGGCGCAGCCGCTGGGCGACGTGCAGCAGGGTGGACACCGGCCCGGTGTAGTTGGCGGTGAGGGCCTCGGCCGCGGCCGTGGGGTCGTCTTCGAAGTGGGACTGCTCGCCCAGCACGCCGGCGGACATGACCACGCAGTCGACGTCGCCGCCACCGGGCATCGCGTCCCAGGCGGCCTTCACGGCGTCGGCGTGGCTGCCGATGTCGACGGCGTCCCAGACGGTGACCCCGACCTGGGCACCCGCACCCCGGAGGCGCTCGGCGACGGGCTCCATGGCCTCGGGCCGGCGACCCGCCAGCACCACCGAACGGCAGCCGTCGCGGATGAGCCGCTCGGTGATCGCGGCCCCGATGTCGGAGGCACCACCGAGCACCACAACTGATTGGACAGAACCGAGTGCGTTGCGCACAGTCTCATCTCCCGGAGCCCGGCAGGACAGGCCGAGACTTTAGTTGGCTGCCGGGCCGCGAGGCGCGCTCCCTGATCTCGGCTCACGCGCGGTGGGTGCAGGTGCCTTGACGGGCTAGCGTTTCCGCACGCCGAACCAGGCTTGGGGCAGGGAGGTCCACCACATGGCGCAGATCGCCGTCATCGGAGCTGGGTACGTGGGCCTCACCACGGCCGCCTGCTTCTCGCACCTCGGCCACGACGTCGTGTGCGCCGACATCGACGAGGGCAAGGTGGCGCAGCTCAGCCGGGGCGAGATCCCGATCGTGGAGGCCGGCCTCGACAACATGGTGCGCGAGGGCCTCGAGGGTGGCCGGCTGCGTTTCGTGGTCGGCGCCGAGAACGCCGCCAGCGACGCCGACTTCGCCTACCTGTGCGTGCCCACCCCGCAGGCCGACGACGGCTCCGCCGACCTGTCGTACATCGAGACCGCGGCCCGCCAGATCGGGCCGGTGCTGCCGGCCGAGGCCGTCGTCGTCAACAAGTCGACCGTGCCGGTGGGCTCCACCCGGGCGGTCGAGCGGGTGCTGGGGCGCGACGACGTCGCCGTGGTCAGCAACCCCGAGTTCCTGCGTGAGGGCTCGGCGGTGCACGACTTCCTCCACCCCGACCGCATCGTGATCGGCAGCGAGCACCAGGCCGCCGCGGTGCGGGTGGCGGCGCTGTACATCGGCGTGACCGCCCCGATCATCGTCACCGACCCGGCGTCGGCCGAGACCATCAAGTACGCCTCCAACGCCTTCCTGGCCACGAAGATCAGCTTCGTGAACGCCATCGCCGCGGTGTGCGAGGCCGTGGGCGCCGACGTCAAGGACGTGGTGCTGGGGATGGGCTACGACAAGCGCATCGGCCACGAGTTCCTCCGCCCGGGCCCGGGTTGGGGCGGCTCGTGCTTCCCGAAGGACTCGCGGGCGCTGGTCCACATCGCCGACACCGCCGGGTACTCGTTCGACCTGCTGCGGGGCGTGATCACCGTCAACGACGACCAGTTCCACCGGGTGGTCACCAAGGTGCGGGAGATGGCGGGCGGGTCCCTGGAGGGCGTGAAGGTGGGCGTGTGGGGCCTCACGTTCAAGGCCCGCACCGACGACACCCGCGACTCGCCGGCGCTGAAGGTCATCCAGCTGCTGCAGGCCGAGGGCGCCGACGTGTGCGCCTACGACCCGGCCGTGAAGTCGGAGATCGTGGGCCTGACGCCCGCCAACGACGCCTACTCGGTGTGCGAGGGCGCCGACGTTCTGGCGGTTCTGACCGAGTGGGACGAGTTCCGCTGGACGGACTTCGACAAAGTGGCCAATCTGATGAAGGCGCCCCGCATCGTGGACGCTCGCAACCTGTTGGACCGACCGGCCCTGGAACGTCGAGGGTTCTCGTACGTCGGCATCGGCCGGTAGCAGTCGTCGCCCGGCGGGGGCGTCACAGGCACAGCTACAGCCACAAACCGAAAGTTGAGAGACGAGAACCATGGCGCGCGTCGTCGTCACCGGTGGAGCTGGCTTTCTCGGATCGCATCTGTGCGATGTGTTGCTCGCGCGCGGCGATGAGGTCATCGCGCTCGACAACATGAGCACGGGCGCGGTCCCCAACATCGAGCACCTCTTCGGCCATCCCGGGTTCACGTTCGTCGACCACGACGTGAGCACCTACGTGTGGGTGCCCGGCCCCGTCGATGCGGTGCTGCACTTCGCGTCGCCGGCCTCGCCTCGCGACTACATGGAGATGCCGATCCAGACGCTCAAGGTCGGCAGCCTCGGCACCCACAACTGCCTGGGCCTCGCCAAGCGCAAGGACGCCCGCTTCCTGCTGGCGTCCACCAGCGAGGTCTACGGCGACCCCAAGGTCCACCCCCAGCACGAGCAGTACTGGGGCCACGTCAACCCCGTGGGCCCCCGCGGCGTCTACGACGAGGCGAAGCGCTTCGCCGAGGCGATCACGATGGCGTACCACCGCTACCACGGGTTGGACGTGAGGATCGTCCGCATCTTCAACTCGATCCTCGCTGACGAGCAGGTGCTCTACGACGACGGCACCGAGCTACGGCGCGAGCGTGTCGGCGACCTGGCCGCCCGCATCGGCACCAACGTCGACCTCCACGGCTACACCGTGCCGGCGTTCGGCGACGGCGGTCGGATCGCCGCGTCCGAGGCGATCGCGCTGCTCGGCCATCCGCCGACCGGCCCCTGCTTCGAGGTCCACACCCGCTACGGGCGCTCGGTTCGGGTGACCGGCGACCACAGCCTGTTCGTCGAAGGGCCCGGCGGCGAGCCGGAGGCGCGACCGGTCACCCAGCTGCAGGTGGGCGACCGCATCGCCGTGGCCACTCGCATCGAGGTGCCGGAGCGCGACAAGGAGTGGGTGTCGGTGGTCGACGCCTGGGAGGCGACGGGCGGCTCCGCCGACGACCTCCAGGTCACCTGGCCGGGCCTGGGCTGGCACGTGTGGGAGAACCGCCAGGACCTGGTCGCCGACCGGGTGTCCCGCCGCACTCCTGGGCCGAAGGTCCGGCAGTCGACCTGGGGTTCGGTGGTCCGCAGCCGTGATCTCGACTACCTGACGGTTGGCGAGGTCCGTCGGCTGGGCCTGCACGTCCCAGAGACGGCGATGGTGCGGCGCCGGGTCAGCGGCGCGTCGCCCTGGCTGCCGATCACGTTGAAGGTCACCGACGAGCTGCTCTGGCTGCTGGGGCTGTGGGTGGCGGAGGGTTGCTGGCAGCAGAGCGACCACGACGCCTACGTCAACTGGTCGTGCGACACGGACACGCTCAAGCGGGCCGCGAAGGTGGTCGAGCGGGACCTGTGGCTGCACGTCGGCTGGCAGCAGCCGAGTGAGGCGCGGTCGGGGGCGATCATCGCCCGAGGCCAGCTCCTGCTCGCCGTGCTGGAGCACCTCGGCTTCGGCGCGGGTCCCAAGAAGATCCCCGGCTGGATCCTGGGGCTGCCGTTGTCCCGCCTCAAGTGGTTCATGGAGGGCTACCGCGAGGGCGACGGCGTCCACTCCGGTCAGAAGTTCGAGGAGGGTGTCCGGCACGAGTTCTCCACGGTCAGCGACGACCTGAAGGACGACCTGATCGTGGCGCTGGCCCGCTTCGGCATCTGCCCCAGTGTCGGTCGCTACACCAGCACCTTGAGGCAACGCACCGGTGATCGTCGGTATCCCTTCTGGCGGGTCACGGTGCCGCAGGTGTCACCGTGGAGCCCGCTCGACTGGGACCGTGGTGTCACGCAGAAGCTGAACGCTCGCCGCACTGGCGACCTCGTGTGGGCTCCGGTGAAGTCGATCGAGGAGATCGAACCGACCGAGCTGGTCTACGACTTCTCGGTCCCGGGCCGGGAGAACTTCTGGGCGGGGACCGGCGTGGCCTGCCACAACACCTACGGTCCTCGGATGAGGATCGAGGACGGGCGGGTGGTGTCGAACTTCCTCGTGCAGGCCATCCAGGGGAAGTCGTTGACGATCTACGGGGACGGGACGCAGTCCCGGAGCTTCTGCTACGTCGACGACGAGATCCGGGGGATCGTCGCGCTGCTCGACGGCGACATCACGGGGCCCGTGAACATCGGCAACCCGGTGGAGTTCACGGTGTCCGAGCTGGCCGAGATCGTGCTGGACGTGGTGGGCTCCTCGTCGGAGATCGTCTACGAGCAGCTGCCGGCCGACGACCCCACCCAGCGCAAGCCCGACATCAGCCTGGCCCGCAAGAGCCTCGGCTGGGAGCCCAGCGTCGACGTTCGCGAGGGGTTGGCCCGCACCGCCGACTACTTCCGCAAGGCCCTCCGCCACCCGTAAGGGTCGGCGGTGTCGGCGACGCCCAGTCCCGGCACATTGCGTCGATCAGCCCGCCATGAGCGGGTTTTCGAACGCAATTTGCCGGGGGAGGGGTGGGTCAGACCGCTCGGGCCTCGGCTTCGGCTCGGTGGGCCTCGTACCACTCGACGGTCGTCTTCAGGCCGACCGTGAACGGGGTCTGGGCCTTGAAGTCGAACAGGTCGGCGGCGCGGGAGGGGTCGACGCGGCGGCGGGGCTGGCCGTCGGGCTTCGACGTGTCCCAGCGCACCTCGCCGGTGAACCCGGTGGCCTCGGCGATCAGGGGCACCAGGTCGCGGATCGGGACCTCCTCGTCGGTGCCCAGGTTGACCGGGAGAGGCCCGTCGTAGCGCTCGGCCGCCAGCACGATGCCCTCGGCCGCGTCGTCGACGTAGAGGAACTCACGCGAGGCGGCGCCCGTGCCCCACACCTCGATGTGGTCGAGCCCCTGCTCCCGGGCCTCGACGCACTTCTTGATCAGCGCGGGGATCACGTGGCTGACGGCGGCGTTGAACTTGTCGCCCGGGCCGTACAGGTTCGTCGGCATCAGGTACACGACGTTCTGCCCGTACTGCGCCCGGTTCGACTGCGCCTGCACGAGCTGCGCCAGCTTGGCGATGCCGTACGGGGCGTTGGTCTCCTCGGGGTAGCCCTGCCACAGCGAGTCCTCGCTGAACGGCACCGGCGTGTGCTTCGGGTACGAGCAGATCGTGCCGATCACCACCGCCTTGGGCGTGCCCGACAGCCGGGCCTGCTCGATGACGTAGGTGCCCATCAGCAGGTTGTCGAGGTAGAGCGCGGCCGGCCGCTCCTGGTTGGCGCCGATGCCGCCGACCCGGGCCGCGAGGTGGACGACGAGATCGGGCTCCAGGTCGTCGAACATGCGCTCCACGTCGCCCGGGACGCGGAGGTCGTAGTCGGACGATGACGGGGTGGACAGCGATCCGACGCCACGCTGGTTCAGCTTGGCGGCGACGTGCTTCCCGAGGAACCCCGTGCCACCGGTGACGAGCACCTTGCGGTCGGACCAGAACCCAGACATGGCCGCGCACTGTACCGCCTTCACGAGCGCTGCGACCGAGCGTCCGATGAACCCTCGGTGGCCCCCCAGCGACGCCGTATGACGACGGGGTTCCGCCCCACCCGTCCCGTTCGTGCGATCATTCGAAGCCGTGCGAGTTGCCGTCGTCCTGGAGCAGTGTTGGCACCGTGTGCCCGGGGGCACGGCGCGTGCCGCGCTCGAGCAGGTCCGGGCGGTGGCGGCGACGCGGCGGGTCGACCAGATCGGCGTGGCTGCGAGGCACCTGCGCCAGCCGCCCGAGTCGTGGCGACCGGTGATCCCCGTGCGGCAACTGCCCTTCCCCCGCAAGGTGCTGTACGAGTCGTGGAACCGGCTGCGCTGGCCCGGCGTCGAGTCGGCGACCGGCCGGGTCGACCTGGTCCACGCCACCGGCTACGCCGTGCCCCGCCGCACCTGCCCGCTGGTGGTGACCATCCACGACCTGGCCTGGCGCCGCGACCCCGGCAACTTCACCGCCAACGGCGTGCAGTTCTTCGAGGGGGCGCTGGCCCGCACCCGCGACGACGCCGACCTGGTGCTGTGCCCCTCCAACGCCACCCGCGACGACTGCTCGGCGGCCGGCATCGAGCAGGGCCGGCTGCGGGTGATCCCCTGGGGCATGGCGGCCGAGGCCGCCACCGACGACGCCGTCGTCCGCATGCGGGCCCGCTACGGGCTCACCGGCCGCTACGTGCTGTCGGTCGGCACGCTGGAGCCCCGCAAGAACCTCCCCCGCCTCCTGCAGGCCATGCAGCGGGTGCCGCACGACGACGTGACGCTGGCCGTCGTCGGCCCCACCGGCTGGGGCGACGCGCTCGGCCCCGAGGCCGCCCAGCTCGGCGACCGGGTGAAGCTGCTCGGCTTCGTGCCGCCGGACGAGCTGCCGGCCCTCTACCGGGCGGCCGCCGTGGTGGCGTACCCGTCGCTGTGGGAGGGCTACGGGCTGCCGGTCGCCGAGGCGTTGGCGCAGGGCGCGCCGGTGGTCACGTCGAAGGGCACGGCCACCGAGGAGCTCGTCGCCGGGGGAGCGGGGATCGCCATCGACCCCTACGACCCGGACGCCATCGCCGGCGCCATCGCGTCGATCCTCGACGACTTCGACTTCTCCGAGCAGCTCCGGGCGGCGGCGTTGGCCCGCGCCGCCGAGTACACCTGGGAGGCGACGGCCAGCCAGACGGTGGCCGCCTACGAGTTCGCCGCGGCCCGCGGAAGGGTGTGGACTTGAGCGACGTGACCGGTACCGACACCACCGACACGAAGACGCAGGTGGCCTTCAACCTCCTGTGGCTCGTGCCGGGCGTGGTGGGCGGCACCGAGGAGGCGACGGTCGAGCTGCTGACGGCGCTGGCCGAGGATCGCCCCGACGACCTGGAGCACCGCCTCTACGCCCTGGAGTCGTTCGCCGCCACCCACCCCCGTGTCGCCGGCCGCTACCCGACCCGCCTCCTGCCCCTGCGCGGTCGCCTCAAACCCATGCGGATCGTGGCCGAGGGCACCTGGCTGGCCAACACCGCCCGGCGCGACGGGGTGGCGCTGGTCCACCACCTGGGCGGGACGCTGCCGCCCCGCTCGAGCCTGCCGGCGGTCGTCACCCTGCACGACCTGCAGCCCTTCGACCTGCCCGAGAACTTCCACCCCACCAAGCGCGCCTACCTGCACCGGGCGGTGCCGCGGTCGGTCCGCAAGGCCCGGTTCGTCCACGTGCACAGCGAGTTCGTGCGCACGGGCGTGGTCGAGCGCTTCGGCATCGCGCCCGAGCGGGTGCGGGTGGTGCCGGCCGGCGTGCAGCTGCCGTCGGCGCCCGACACGCCGGTCGAGGAGCTGCGGGCCCGCTACGGCCTGCCCGAGCGCTGGTTCATCTACCCGGCGATCACCTACCCCCACAAGAACCACGTGACGTTGCTGCGGGCGTTCGCCGGCGTCGTCGCCAAGGATCCCGACGTCGCCCTGGTGCTCACCGGTCGCGCCGAGCGGGCCGCCCCGGTGGTGGAGCAGGAGCTGGTGCGGCTGGGCCTCGAGCAGAGCGTGGTGCGGACCGGCCGGATCCCCCGCCACGACCTGCTGGGGCTGCTGGCGGGCGCCGTCGCCCTGACGTTCCCCTCGCGCTACGAGGGCTTCGGCCTGCCGGTGCTGGAGGCGATGGCGCTGGGCACCCCGGTGCTGGCCGCCGACGCCACCGCCCTGCCCGAGGTGGTGGGGGCCGCGGGCCTGCTCCTGCCCCCTGACGACCTCGACATGTGGGCAGACGCGATGCTGGATGCCTTGTCGGGCACCAGTCGTGAGAGTTGGGCCCGGGCCGGTCGGGCCCGGGCGGAGAAGCTGTCGTGGGCGCGCGCCGCCTCCGGGATCGCCCAGTTGCACCGTGACGCCCTCGGGTTGGGTGCCGGGGCCGGGGCCGGGGCCGGTGCGGGCTCGGGTGCCGGGACGACGCCCGACGTGGACGCGGGGGCCGGCGCGTGAGGCTCCTCGTCCTCTGCCCGCACTACGCCCCCGACGTGGCACCCACCGGCGAGGTGATGACCAGCATCGGCACCGAGCTGATCAAGCGGGGCCACACGCTGCACGTGGTCACGTCGCTGCCCTGGTACGAGCACCACCGGGTGGAGCCGGGCTGGGGCGGCCGGCTGTGGCGCCACGAGACCACCGAGTGGGGCCAGCTCACCCGGGTGCACCCGTTCCCCACCGACAAGCGCAACATCCCCGCACGGGCGCTGGCGTTCGTGGGCTTCACGCTGCTGGCCACGTGGAAGGCCATCGTCGGGAAGCGCCCCGGCCGGCCGGACGCGGTGCTGGCCATGTCGCCGCCCCTCACGCTGGGCGCCGCCGGGTGGCTGGCCGCGAAGCGCTGGCGGGTGCCGTTCGTCTTCAACATCCAGGACGTGTTCCCCGACGTGGCCGTCGAGGTCGGGGCGATCAGCAACCCCAAGGTGATCCGGGTGGCGTCGTGGCTGGAGCGCTGGAGCTACCAGCGGGCCGACGCCGTGACCGTCCTGTCCGACGACCTCCATGCCAACCTCGTCGCCAAGCTGGAGGGGCACGTGCAGGACCCGGTCGACCGGGTGCGGGTGATCCCCAACTTCGTCGACACCGAGCGCATCTACCCCCGCGACCCCGAGGAGGGCAGCTACCGGGCGGAGAACGACCTGGTCGGCAAGCGGGTGGTGATGTACGCCGGCAACGTCGGCTTCTCGCAGTCGCTGGGGCTCGTGCTCTCGGCGGCGCGGGAGCTGCGGGACCGCCGTGACGTCGTCTTCGTCATCAACGGCGGCGGCTCGGCCCGGGCCGACCTCGAGCGCGACGCCGCGGGGGCGCCCAACATCCGCTTCGTCGACTTCCAGCCCAAGGAGCGCCTGCCCGAGGTGCTGGCCGCGGCCGACATCCACGTCGTGCCCCTCAAGCGGGGGCTGGCGGCCTCCAGCGTGCCGTCGAAGACCTACTCGATCATGGCGTCGGGCCGGCCGCTGATCGCCAGCGTCGACGAGGGCACCGAGGTGGCCCGGGTGGTCGAGCGGGCCGAGGCCGGCATCGCCGTGCCGCCCGACGACCCCGCGGCGTTCACGGCCGCCGTCACCAAGCTGCTCGACGCCCCCGAGATGGCCTCCCATATGGGCCGCAGCGCCCGCCGCTTCGTGGAGCGCTGGGCCTCCCCGGCCGTCGTCGCGCTCCAGTACGAGACCCTCTTCGAGGAGCTGCGCGCCCGCCGCGCGTGACGCCGTACTCAGGCCACGGACAGCCGCTGCAGCGGCTGTCCGGTGATGTCGGCGATGAGCTCGAAGTCCTTGTCGACGTGCAGGACCGTGAGATCCGTCAGTTCGGCGGTGGCGGCGACGAGGAGGTCGGGGACGGAGGGCGCCCGATGGTGACCGCGGTCGGCCAGCGCAGCCTGCACGGCGATCGCCCGGTCCTCGATCAGCGGCGTGAGGTACTCGACCGGCATCGCTGACAGGGGCGGTCGTCGGATGCCGTCGCGCAGCTCGTCAGCCGATCGAGCCGAGTAGCCGACCTCGAGAAGGGTGAGTGTCGTGATGCGGACAAGGCCCCGTTGGATGCGGGCTGCCCACTCCTCGGCTTCCGCACTGACGGCGAGCCGCACGAGTGCCGACTTGTCGACGAGCCAGCTCGTCACTCCCACGCCTGTCGCATGACGTCGTCGTCGGCCAGGTCAGCGAATGTCTCGGCAAAACGGGACAGGTCTCGCACGCTCACGTCCTCGTCGCGGCCGGTGCCCTCCCTCGCCAGGGCGCGGCGGAGGTACTCCGTGCGCGAGACGCCCATCCGTCGGGCCTTCGCGTCGATCGCCGCGACTACGTGCTCAGGTACGTCTCGGATCAGCAGATCGGTCATCGGCACCTCCCTCGTCTGATATCTGATGATATCGCCCACCGTGTGAGGTTGGCCCAGTTCCCGTCGCACCCTCTGGGGCGAGTACGGTGGCTCCCTCTATGGGCAAGGCTTCCTCCGCCAAAAAGATCGCGCGCGCCGCCCGCGCCGGTGGGCGCGCCTCGGGCGTGCGCCAGCGCAACCTGCTGTTCCCGGGCACCATCGCCGCCATCGTCATCCTCGGCGTGACGATGGTGGGGTTCTCGATACGTGAGCACCGGGCCGACGCGAACACCGTTCCCCCGCTGGCCGGCAAGGACGGCCTACCCGGCGACCACTGGCACGCCGCCTACGGCTTCTGGGTGTGCGGCGAGTGGCTGCCGAGCCTCCCGACGTTCGAGAGCACCGCGGGCATCCACACGCACGCCGACGGCGTGATCCACATCCACCCGTTCGGCGACGCCGGTGCAGGTCGGAACGCCACCGTGGGCACCTTCCTCGAGCAGGCGCCGGGCGTGACGCTGACGGACGACAAGCTCACCGTCGGCGAGGAGTCCTGGGAGACCGGCAAGACGGAGTGCGACGGGAAGAAGGGCGAGCTGGTCGTCGCCCGCTGGGAGAACGTCCAGACCACCGACGAGAACCCGAGCCTGGACTACGACAACTTCGACGACATCCGGTTCCGGAAGGACGGCGAGGGCTACACGATCGCCTTCGTCCCCGAGGGCGACACGGACGACATCCCGAAGCCCGAGTCGGCAGCCCAGCTGAGCGAGCTCGGTGCGGTCGACTCCGAGAACCCGTCGGGCACCACCACGGTCCCCGAGGGCGGGGCGACCACCACCACGGCTCCCCCGCCTCCCCCAGGGGAGACCACCACGGTTCCCCCGCCCCCGCCTCCCCCAGGGGAGACGACGACGGCGCCACCCGCGCCCCCGGACACAGAGGCCCCGGGGTGATGCGGGCCGTCGTGCTGGTGGGTGGGTTCGGCACGCGGCTCCGCCCTCTGACCAACACCCGTCCCAAGCAGATGCTGCCGATCGTCAACCGACCGATGATCGAGCACGTCGTGGGGCACCTGGCCGACCACGGCATCGACGACGTGGTGCTGTCGATGGGCTACCGGCCCGACGCCTTCGCCGCGGCCTACCCGTCGGGCCGCTGCGCCGGCGCCACGCTGCACTACGCCGTCGAGCCCGAGCCGCTCGACACCGCCGGCGCCATCCGCTTCGCCGCCGAGGACGCGGGGATCGACAGCCGCTTCCTGGTGCTCAACGGCGACATCCTCACCGACCTCGACCTCACGGCGTTCCTGGCCTTCCACGAGTCGCACGGGGCCGAGGGGACGATCCACCTGTTCCCGGTCGACGACCCGTCCCGCTTCGGCGTGGTGCCCACCGACGACGACGGCCGCGTGCTGGCGTTCGTGGAGAAGCCGCCCCGCGACGAGGCCCCCACCAACCTGATCAACGCCGGCACCTACGTGCTGGAGCCGTCGGTGCTCGACCGGATCCCCGCCGGGCGCAAGGTGTCGGTGGAGCGCGAGACGTTCCCGGCTATGGCGGCCGCCGGCACGCTCTACGCCGTGGGTGGCGCCACCTACTGGCTCGACACCGGCACGCCCGAGCAGTACCTCCAGGCCCAGGTCGACCTGCTGGAGGGGGTGCGGGGCACGCCGGTCGACGGCGTCGACCCCACGGCCGAGGTGAGCCCCGACGCCACCGTGGTCCGCTCGGTGATCGGTCCCGGAGCCACGGTGGACGCGGGGGCGACCGTGATGCGGTCGGTCCTGCTGCGGGGTGCCTGGGTGCACGCCGGCAGCATCGTGGTCGACTCGGTGCTGGGCGAGTCGGCGGAGGTGTTGCCGGGGGCCCGGATCGTGGGCGGTACGGTCGTGGGCGACGGCGAGGTGATCGAGAGCGGAACGAGCCTCGACGGGGCACGGGTGCCGGTGGCGGCCCCCTGAGCCACGCACCGGGACGACGGCGAGAGCGGGAGTTGGACGCATGAAGGCGTTGGTGACGGGAGGGGCCGGCTTCATCGGCTCGACCCTGGTCGACCGGTTGCTGGCCGAGGGCCACGAGGTCGACGTGCTGGACGACCTGTCGTCCGGCTCGCTGGCCAACCTGGCGGAGGCCCGGGCCGACCGCGACCGGGCCAACAAGCTGACCTTCCACCAGATCGACGTGCGCGACCCCGAGATCGTGGGGCTGATCGAGCGCCGGTCGCCCGAGGTGGTCTTCCACCTGGCCGCCCAGGCCGACGTGCGGGTGTCGGTGGCCAAGCCCGCCTTCGACGCCGAGGTCAACGTCGTGGGCACGATCAACGTGCTGGAGGGCGCCCGGAAGGCCGGGGCCCGCAAGGTCGCGTTCGCCTCCAGCGGCGGCACCATCTACGGCGAGGTCGCCGGCATCGACCTGCCGGCCAAGGAGTCGCAGCCGCAGCTGCCGGTGTCGCCCTACGGCGTCGCCAAGCGGGTGGTGTTCGACTACCTCAACGTCTACCGGGTGCTCCACGGCATCGAGTTCACGGCGCTGGCCCTGGCCAACGTCTACGGCCCCCGGCAGGACCCTCACGGCGAGGCCGGCGTGGTGGCGATCTTCGCCGGCAAGCTGCTGGCGGGGGAGCCCTGCACGGTCTTCGGCGACGGCGAGCAGACCCGCGACTTCGTGTTCGTCGACGACGTGGTCGACGCCTTCGTCCGGGCCGCCGGCCGGGGTGACGGCCTGCTGGTGAACATCGGGACCGGCAACGAGACGTCGGTCAACAAGCTGTACCGCACGATGGCGACGGCGGCGGGCGTCGACACCCCGGCGCTCAGCGCCGCGGCGCGCGCCGGTGAGCTGCAGCGCTCGTCGCTCGACCCCGGCCGGGCGGCGGTGCAGCTGGGCTGGCGGCCGTGGACGTCGATCGAGGAGGGCGCCGCCCGCGTCCTCGAGTGGTTCAGAACGAAAACCTGAGTCCGTAGCACAGCTATTCTTGCCGGGTTCTACCCGGCAGCCGTGCAGAAGGGGCGGAGGATGGTGACGACGGTGACGACAGCGCCGTCTCGGGACGAGACGGTGGCGGCGTCAGCCGTGGAGGCCCCCGCGCCGGCCCGGGAGGATCGCGGGCGGGGCTTCGGGCGCGTCGTCGGATCGGCCGCGCTGGTCGGGCTGGGGTTGCGGATCGCCATCGCCCTCACCGACCGGGCGCCGTCCACCGACGAGGTCGCCTACCTGCGCTCGGGGCTGTCGCTGGCCGCCGGCGACGGGTTCGACCGGGTCCCCGGCCGGCCCGAGCTGCACTTCCCGCCGTTCGTGCCGTTCCTGATGGGCCTGGCCAGCAAGCTGTTCGACGACCCGCACACCGCGGCCGTGGTGATCACCTGCCTGGCGAGCGCCGCCCTGGTGCTGCCGCTGGCGCTGCTGGCCCGCCGGGCGGCCGGCCGGCGCGCCGGCAAGATCACCGCCTGGGTGGTGGCCCTGACCCCGGGCCTGTCGACCACGTTCGTGATCTCGGGCGGCGGGTCGGAGGCCGTGTACACACTGCTGCTGGTGACCGCGGCGTGGCTGGCGGTGGTGGCGTCGTCGCACACCGGCAGGACGCAGCTGGCGTGGATCGCCGGCAGCGGGCTGTCGGCCGGCTTCGCCTACCTCACCCGTCCCGAGGGCCTGATGGCCGCCCTGCCGCTGCTGGTGGCGGTGGTGGTCCCGGTGGTGCTGGTCGCCCGCGCCGGTGGCGCGGGCCTGGTCGGGTGGGCGCGGGCCGTGGCGCTGCCGGGAGCGGCGTTCCTGCTGGCCCTGGCCGTGTGCGTGGTGCCCTACGCCCGCTTCCTCCACTCCAACACGGGGAGCTGGGAGCTGAGCGCCAAGTCGCAGGACGTGTCGATCGAGGCGTGGCGGGCCGTGGCCGACGGCGACCGCCGGGCCCGCGACGAGGAGCTCTACGCCCTCGACGAGTCGGGCCTCGAGCTGGCGTCCGACGAGCGCACGTCGCTGCCGGCGCTGGCCCGCGAGGACCCGGGCGGCTACGCCGGCATCTTCGGCACCAACGTCGTCAACCTGTTCGACACGCAGATCTCGTCGTTCGGTGGCCACCCCTTCGTCTGGCTGCTGCTGCCCCTGCCGCTGTGGGGGTTCGCGGTGCTGGGGGCGTGGCGGCTGCGGCGGTCGCGCACGGTGGGCCTGCTGCTGGCGATCGGGGCGCTGCCGGTCGCCACGGCGCTCGTGTTCTTCGTGCAGCCCCGCTACCTGATCACCGCGGTGGCGCCGGCCGCGGTGCTGGTGGGCGTGGGCCTGGCGAGCATCGCCTCGGAGCGGCGCCGGCGCGGGCTGCTGGCGGGCACGTTCGTGCTCCTGGCGCTGTCGTGCGCGTTCGCCTTCGAGGGCGGCGCCGGCTGGGGGCACCCGTCCGACCAGCTGAGCCAGCGTCGGGCCGGCGAGTGGATCAACGCCAACACCGCCCCGGACGACCGCCTGATGGCCCGCAGCATGGTGGTGGAGTTCTACGCCGACCGGGCGACCGCCCCCATCCCCTACGGCTCCTACGACGAGATCCTCCGCTTCGCCCGGCACTACGGGGTGGAGTACCTGGTGGTCGACCCGAGCACCTACAACCGCCTGCGGCCGCAGCTGTCGTTCCTGCGCTCCGTCGAGTCCACCCCCGACCTGCGGCTGGTCGCCAGCGTGCGGGCCGACTCCCAGACCACGCGGATCTTCGCGCTCGACCCGGCGCCGACGGGCGAGGGTGCGCCGATCACGCAGGGCCTGGGCTACGTCGGCGACGCCACCGGCTGACGCCGGGCCTCCGAGGTTCAGCCCCGCGGGGTGAAGCGGACCAGGTAGAGGTCGCCGTCGTACACGGTGATCTCGGTGGCGACGTAGACGAAGCGCACCACGGGGTCGGCGAGCAGCCGCTCGACCCGGCGCTGGCCCTCCGGGCTGCGGTCGACGTACCAGACGGTGGTGCTGGGGTCGGCCACCATCCGCCGGCCCATGTCGCGGGGCGAGATGGTGTCGTAGAAGCGGCGGACGTCGCCGAGCGGCTCGACGGGGGAGAGCGGCACCAGGTCGGGGCGGGGGGCCTCGTCGCCGCCGGCGGCCCACCAGTAGTCGACGGGCGGGCGGTACTTCTCGGGGACGAGCAGGCGGTCGCCGTCGCGGGCGCCGGCGGCGAGGTGGGCGACGACGCCGGGCCAGTCCTCCTGGCCGCCGGACGTGACGTGCGAGTGGTCGGCCAGCAGCGCCACCACCAGCACCACCCCGGCGGCGGCGCCCAACACCCGGGGCCGGATGTGGGCCAGCGCCAGGCCGGCCAGCAGGGCGACGGCGGGCAGCGAGCTCAGGACGTAGCGGGGCTCGGCGTAGGGCCGCTGCGTCGACAGGGCCAGCAGGCACAGCGGCATCACCGTGAGCCACAGCACGGGCACGAGGGGGGCCCAGGCGGCGATCTGGTCGGCCCGGTCGGCGGGCTCGCCGTCGCCGCCGGGCGCGTGGGGGCCGGGTCGCTCGGTCCGGTGGCGGAGCTCCACGACCGCCAGCACGGCTCCGGCGACGGCCACGCCGCCGATGGCCCAGCCGGTGAGGCCGTAGCCGAACAGCACGTGGGCCATGCTGTGCACCTGGTCCCAGTGCAGCGGCGGCACCCAGTTGCCCACCTCGCCGGCGCCGATCGTGAACAGCAGCCCGGCCTCCAGCGCCAGCCCGGCGGCCACCGGCACGCAGGCCCGCAACCACCGACGCCGGTCCGGGGCCAGGGCGAAGGCGGCCAGGTGCCCCGCGAACTGGAGGGCGGCGAGGCCGTGGGCCAGGGGCATCAGCAGGGTGGCGGTCACGTAGAGCCACCACCAGCGGCGTCGCTCGGCCGGCGCGTCGGGCGCGGCCTGCACGGCGGCCACGAGCCCCAGCCAGCCGAGCGACACCACGAGGATGGTGAGCGTGTAGGAACGGGCCTCGATGGCGTAGCGGGCCAGGGCCCACATGGCGGCGAGGGTGCAGGCGGCCAGCGCCCCGGCCCGCCGCCCGGCCACCCGTCGCCCGATCTCGTGGACCACCACGACGGTGCCGAGCGCGCACGCCAGCGACGGCAGGCGCAGCCAGGCCTGGGCGGTCGACACCCGCGTCACCGGCCACATCAGCAGGTAGTAGAGGGCCTGGGTGCCGCCCGAGCCGCGCCAGGTGGCCACCAGGTCGCGGGTGGCGCCGACGGTGTAGGCCTCGTCGAGCCACACGGGGCGGGTGTCGATGTGCGGCAGCGCGGCCCCGAGCGCGATGACGACGGCCAGCCCCAGGGGGCCGACCCGGGCCAGGCGGTCGAGGCCGGGGTGGGGCCTCTGCCGGGCGTCGACGGGCGCGGTCGTGGTGCTCATGGTCACTTTCGTCCGCCCACGTAGGCAGCTTCGCGCACGGCTCCGGCCCCGACGACGCGCCTGACCGGGTTCTTCGCGGTCGCGCGGACGCGGTCTAGCGGAAGAGGTCCTCCGCCGGGGGACGGACGACCTCGGTGACGACCTCGCCGCGGCCGAGCCACGTGGGGTCGACGCCGCGGACGACGGCGGCGCACAGGCCCGTCGCCTTGCCCATCACCATCTCGGCCGCCGACGCCAGCTCGTCGACCACGCACACCTCGGTGGCCTGCAGCTCGTAGCCGTTGCTGTCCTCGGTGCCCCGCAGGTCGACGATCGCCTTGATGCCGGCGCAGCCGATGGCCACGTCGGTGAGGCCCCGCCGCCACGGCCGCCCGAAGGTGTCGCTGATGATGACGGCGACGTCGACGCTCATCCGGCCCCGCAGGCCGTCCCGGAGCCGCCGGGCCGACCGGTCGGGGTCCTCGGGCAGCAGCGCCGCCCACCCGGCCGACACGTTGGACAGGTCGACCCCGGCGTTGGCGCACACGAACCCGTGGCGGGTCTCGCTCACCACCAGCTCGCCCCGCCGGCGCAGGATCCGCACCGACTCGCCCTCGACGATCCTGGTCTTGCTCAGCGGGTCGCCGGGGTCGATCGGCACCAGCTGCGCCTCGGCCTTCGACACCACCTTCTGGGTCACGACGAGGACGTCGCCGTCCTCCAGGTCCGGCTTGGCCGCGACGATCAGGCCGACCAGGTCGTCGCCCGGGCGCACCTCGCCGATCCCGTCGACCGCCCATATCTCGAGCCTCGGGCTCGGGCTCATCGTGCCCCCTCCACGTCTCAGAACCGCAAGATCGTAGAGCACAGCTCCGCGGCTGCGGACGGGTCGCGCATGATCGTTCCCGTGACCCGGCAGCGCATCCCCGCCGCCTCCACGTCGGCGGCGAGCGCGGCGTCGGCGTGGTCGACCACGAGCGTCCCGGCGAAGCCCGCGTAGTGCCGGGCCACGCCCACGACCGACTGCTCGTGGCCCAGCTCGGACAGCATCCGGTCGGCCGGGCCCTTGAGCGCCCGCCCACCGACGATGGGCGACACGGCGACCACCCGGTCGCGCCGGGCCTCGACCGCCGCCCGCACCCCGGGCACGGCCAGCACCGGGTCGATCGACACCAGCGGGTTCGACGGGGCGATCACCACGGCGTCGGCGTCGGCGATCGCCTCGAGGACGCCGGGCGCGGGTCGGGCGTCGTCGGCGCCGGCGAAGCGGATCCCCGCCACCGGCACCGAGTGCTGCCGCCGCACGAAGTACTCCTGGAACGAGACCTCGTCCGAAACCTCATCCGAAACTTCGACAGAACTGGTGGCCAGAGCGCCATCTGTGTCGAGATTTCGGTCTCGGTCTCGGTCTCGGTCGGGGGCGAGGGTGATCATCGTGCGCAGCGGGTCGTCGGTCGCCGGGACCACGTGGAGGCCCAGCTTCCACGCCGCGGCGATCTCCGAGGTCACCTGCGACAGGGACGCGCCCTCGGCCAGCCGGGTGCTCCGGAACAGGTGGGTGGCCAGGTCGCGGTCACCGAGCGAGAACCAGGTCGGCGCCCCGTAGCGCTCCAGGCCCTCCATGGCGTGCCAGGTCTCGTCGGCCAGCCCCCAACCCCGCTCGGGGTCGATGGCGCCGGCCACCGTGTAGACCACGGTGTCGACGTCGGGGCTGACGTGCAGGCCGTGGAGCTCGACGTCGTCACCGACGTTGACGATCGCGGTGACCGATTCGGCCGGGACGGCGCGCACCATCCCGGCGAGCAACTTCGCAGCCCCCACACCCCCGCAGACGACCGCTGTGCCCATGGCTCAGGCGATGCCCTTGAGCTTCCCCTCGAGGAGGTCCACGTCGGCGTCGACCATGAGCCGCACGAGGTCGGGGAACGACGTCTTTGGCACCCAGCCCAGCTGGTCCCGGGCCTTCGAGGCGTCGCCGACCAGCAGGTCGACCTCCGCCGGCCGGAAGAACTTCTCGTCGATCACCACGTACTTCTCCCAGTCGAGCCCCACGTGGTCGAACGCCAGCTGCAGGAACTCCCGCACCGAGTGGGTCTCGCCGGTGGCGATCACGTAGTCGTCGGGCTCGTCCTGCTGCAGCATCAGCCACATGGCCTCGACGTAGTCGCCGGCGTAGCCCCAGTCGCGCTTGGCGTCGAGGTTGCCGAGGCGCAGCTCGTTGGCCAGCCCGAGCTTGATCTTGGCGACGGCGTTGGACACCTTCCGGGGCAGGAACTCGATGCCCCGGCGCGGCCCCTCGTGGTTGAAGAGGATGCCGCTGGTGGCGTGCAGGCCGTAGGACTCGCGGTAGTTCACGGTGATCCAGTGGCCGTACACCTTGGCCACCCCGTACGGCGACCGCGGGTAGAACGGCGTCGACTCCCGCTGCGGCGTCTCCATCACCTTGCCGAACATCTCGCTCGACGACGCCTGGTAGAAGCGGATCGCCGGGTTGATGATGCGGATGGCGTCGAGCACCCGGGTGACGCCCAGGGCCGTGAACTCGCCGGTGAGCACCGGCTGCTGCCACGACGTCGGCACGAACGACTGGGCCGCCAGGTTGTACACCTCGACCGGCTCGTACTCCTGGAGGATCGACAGCAGCGACACCTGGTCGAGCAGGTCACCGTGGCAGAAGACGATGCGGTCCTGCAGGTGGCCGATCCGCTCCCAGTTGACGGTGCTGGTGCGCCGGACCATCCCGAGGACCTCGTAGCCCTTGTCGAGCAGCAGCTCGGCGAGGTGCGATCCGTCCTGGCCCGTGATGCCCGTGATCAAGGCCCTTTTGGTCACAGCGATTCCTCCTGCCGCAATGGAGCCCGGCCGCCCATGGAGGTGCCATGCTGGCACATCTGGAGGCGGCGGCTCTTCGTCGCTCGGTCGTCAGCTCTGGACACGCGTCCTCCAGTCGGAGAGCACGTCGGCGAGGGTGGTCGCCAGGTCGATCGTGGGGGACCAGCCGGTGGCCGCCGTCAGCTTGCCGGAGTCGCCCACCAGCACGGGGATGTCGACGGGCCGCTTGAGGTCCGGGTCGATCACCAGCCGCATCGGCTTGAGGGCCATCGCCAGCAGCTGCTCGGCGATCTCCTCCACTGCCACGGCCTTCCCGCTGCACACGTTGTAGGCCTCGCCCGGCGCCCCGCGCTCGATGAGCAGCCGGTACGCCCGGACGACGTCGCGCACGTCGGTGACGTCGCGGCGCGGGGTCAGGTTGCCGATGGGCACCTCGTCGCCCCCGTCGCGCTCGTTGCGGGCGATGCGGGCGGCCAGCGAGGGGGCCACGAACTTGTCGCTCTGACCCGGGCCCAGGTGGTTGAAGGCCCGCACCCGGATGACCGGCATCTGGTGGCCCAGCCAGGCCTGCTGGGCCAGGGCGTCGGCGGCGACCTTCGACGCCGCGTAGGGCGACACCGGCCGCAGCGGCTGCTCCTCGTCCAGCGGCAGCTCGGCCTCGGTGACCCGGCCGTAGACGTCGGCGCTGGTCACGGCCAGGACCCGGTCGGCGCCGGCCTCTCGGCTGGCCTCCAGCACGTTGAGCGTGCCGAGGGCGTTGGCCAGGAACGTCGCCCGGGGCTCGGCCCAGCTGCCACCCACGTCGGACGCCCCGGCGAGGTGGTAGACGGCGTCGGGCTCCGCCTTGACGACGGCCTCGGTGAGGTCGTGGGGCTCGGTGATGTCGATCCCGTCGACCCGCCCCTCCAGCTCGACCACCTCGTCGCCGCACGCCGCCAGGTGACGGACGAGATGGCGCCCGACGAACCCGCCGGCACCTGTCACGAGCGCTCTCACGGCGGGCAACTCTAGGGCAAGGCCGGAATGAGGACTGAAACGACAGGGTTATCCGGAATGAGCCGCGACCGCCTTCAGCAGAGCCGCGAAGCCGTCCGACGCGGTGTCCCAGGTGTAGCGGGCCGCGGTCGCCTCTCCCCGGCGCACGAGGTCGGCGCGGTGGGCCTCGTCGCCCAGCACCCGGTTCAGTGCCTTGGCCAGGGCTTCCACGTCGCCGACGGGCACGAGGTCGGCGCCGTCGCCGCACACCTCGGGCAGCGAGCCGGTGCGGGTGGCGACCACGGGGACGCCCGCGCTCATCGCCTCCAGGGGCGGCAGCCCGAAGCCCTCGTAGATCGACGGGTAGGCGTAGACGGCGGCGCCCCGCACCAGGGCGACCCGGTCGTCGTCGTCGACCCACCCCAGGCGCACGATGCGGTCGCGGTGCGGTGACCGGGCGACGGCCTCGGTCAGCGCCTCGGCGCCCCAGCCGTCGGCGCCGGCGATCACCAGGCGGACCTCGGGGTCGTCGTCGGCGAGCTGGTCGTACGCCGACACCAGGGTGGGCAGGTCCTTGCGGGGCTCGACGGTGCCGAGCGCCAGCACGTAGCGGTCGCCGCCGGCCAGGGCGTGACCCGGCTCGGGGGGACCCGGGGGCGTCGGTTTGATGCCGCCGGCGACCACCCGCACCCGCTCGGGGTCGGCGCCGAAGTGCTCGATCACCTCGTCGCGCACGAACGACGACATCGTGTGCACCCAGGCGCCCCGCTCGAGGGCCCGGCGGATCAGGCCGGGGAAGGTGCGGGTGTGCTCGTTGGCGAGCTGGGGGAAGCGCAGGGGCGTCAGGTCGTAGACCGACACCAGCGACGCGGCCCGGGTGGGTGGGACCACGAAGTTGGTGCCCCACACCACGTCGTGGCGGCCGATCCAGTGGTCGATGCGGGGGTGGTCGGTGCGCATCCAGATCTGGTGCAGCGGGCGGGCGGCCATGGGCCGGTCGGCGATGGTCATGCCCGGGGGGACCGCGCCCGCCAGCAGCGCCCGGCCCCGCCAGGTGACGGCGTAGCCGGTGAGGTGCAGGTCGTCGCGTCGGGCCAGGTGGCCGACCATCTCGTCGACGAACACACCGATGCCGGTGCGGGGCGTGAGCAGTGGGGTGAGGTCGGCGGCGACGCTCAGCACGGCCGAGGACGTTAGTCGGGTTGCCCGGCCGGGTCGGGTCGCTCGGCCGGCTCGGCGTCCTCGGCGTCCTCGCCGTCGCCGGTGGCGAAGCTGCGGACCTCACGCACCACGTGGTGGACCACCTCGCCCAGCTCGGCCAGCGCCCGGGGTGCCGCCTTGGCCAGCTCCCGCCGCTGGACCTGGGCGTTCTGGAACAGCAGCACGCCCACACCGACGGTGGTGGTCAGCCCCCGTCGGGCCACCTCCATGAGGCTGTCGCCGTCGTCGCTCATCGGCTTCCGAAGCTACCGCCGGGCGGCCCGGCGACGCCCGGCAGCATCCCTCGGCCGCTCTCTGTGCATGGATACTCTCGGAGAGTGGTTCCGGGTGACACCACCCCACATCTGCTGTTCCTCCGCGAGGACGTGGTCCTCGACCCTGGTGGCCTCGATGCCCTGATGGCCGTGGCCGAGGCGACCGGAGCGGCGATCGTGGGGCCGAAGCTGGTGTCCGCCGAGGACCCGCAGCGGCTGGTCGACGTCGGCTACGGCGTCACCAAGGCCGGCGAGGTGGTGTCGCTGGTGGAGCCCGACGAGCTCGACCAGGGCCAGCACGACGGCACCCGCGACGTCTTCGCCCTCCCCAGCGCCTGCCTGCTGGTGCGGGCCGACGTGTTCCGGTCGATCGGTGGCTGCGACCCGGCCCTCCCCTACGGCACCCCCGAGGCCGACGTCAGCCTCTGCTGGCGGGCCCGCACCGCCGGCGCCGGCGTGGTCGTCACCTCCGACGCCCGGGCCCTCGTCCCCTCCGACGCCCGCCCCCCGGCCGGCGACCCGCGCCACCGGTTGCGGCTGGTGCTGTCGTGCTACGGCCGGGCCCACCGGCTGCGGGTGGTGCCGCAGGTGGTCGGGGCCGGCGTGGTCGGCTCGCTGCGGGACCTCCTCACCGCCCGCCCCCGGCAGGTCGGGGCGGCCATGGGGGCGTGGGCCTGGAACCTCTGGCGCTGGCGGTCGCTGCGGGCCGTGCGGCGCCCCGTCCGGACCGCCCGCCGGACACCCGACCGGACCGTGCGCCGCCTGCAGGTGCCGGGCGTGCTGCGGCCCCGACTGGCCGCCCGCCGGGGCATGGGGGGCGGTGCCGCCCTGGGCGTCCCCCGCCCGGTCGCCGCCTGGGCCGACGGCCTCCGGCAACGTTGGACCAGCGAAGGAGCTGTCGTGATGCTCGCCCTCGTCGGAGTGCTCGCCCTGGGGAGCCGGCACCTGCTGAGCCGGGGCGTGCCCACGGTCGGCGACCTGCTGCCGGTCGGCGTCGACGGGCTCCACACCGGCGCCGGGGCCCTCCGGGTGCTGCTCACCGTCGGTCTGGTGCCGGCCGGCATCGCCGGGGTGCTGGCCGCCGTGCGACCGCTCGGCTCGCCGCGGGCACCGGTGGCTGCCGCCGTCGCCTACGCCGCGCTGCCGATGCCCTACGCGGCGCTGGCCGAGGGCCGTTGGGCGCCGCTCGCCGTCTACGCCGTGGTGCCCTGGTGGCTGGTGCAGCTGGGTCTGGTCGGTCCGCCGACGGTGTCGGGTGCCCGGCGGGCCGCGGTGCTGGGCATCCTCGCTGCGCTGGCGGCCACGGTCGTGCCGGCGGCGCCGCTGCTGCTGGCCGGGCTCGGGGTGGCGCTGGCGGTCGGCAGCCTGCTGGCGTTCCGGTTCCGCGACGTCCTGCCGACGGCGGCCGTCGCGGTGGCCGGCGGGCTGGTCGGCGTGGTGCTCCACCTGCCGTGGGCGATCGCCCCGTCGAGCCCGGGCTCGCCGTGGCAGGCGCTGCGGGCGTTGGTCGACGGCACCGGGGCGACGGGCGTGCCGGTCGACGTCGAGCCGGTCGACCTGCTGGGCTTCGGGGCCGGGCATCCCGCCGTGCTGCCGTGGCTGTGGGCGCTCCCGCTGGCCGCCGTCATCCCGCTGCTGGCGGGCCGGGGTACCCGGCTGGTGGGCGGCATCCGGGCCTGGACGCTGGCGCTGGTGGCGTGGGCCGTGGCCCTGGCGGCCGGGCGGGCGGGCGTGGCGGCCCCGCTGCCCGACGTCGATGTGCTGCTGGTGGTGGCCGGGGTCGGCGTCGCGGCTGCGGTGGGGCTGGCGGCCGCCGCCGTCGAGGCCGACCTGGCGTCGCCGCGGCGTCGCCGGGTGCGACGGCGTGACCGGCGCCGCTGGCATGCCCCGACCCAGGCCCGGCGCCTGGGCTGGCGCAGCCTCACCGGCGCCGTGGGCCTGGTCGCCGTGGCGCTGGCCACGATCCCGCTCCTGAAGGCGTCGCTCGACGGCTACTGGGGCATGCCGCGGGGCGACTTCGGCAGCGTCCTCGCCTTCGTCGACGACGACGTCGCCGCCACCGGCGGCCGCATCCTCTGGCTGGGCGACACCGCCGTCCTGCCCCTCCAGATGGGGCGGGCGGGGGGCACGGCGGCGCTGGCCGTGACCGACCGGCTGCCCCGCATGCCCGACCGCTGGCGTCCCGCCCCCACGGCGCTGCTGGCCGGCACCCGGGAAGCCGTCGAGTCGAGCACCTCGTACGCCACCAGCCGCGTCGGCCGGGCCCTCGCCCGCCTCGGGGTCGAGTACGTGGTGGTCCCGCAGGGCCTCGCCCCCTCGCCGTTCCAGGTGCCCGGCGCCCCCTCGCCGCGGGTGGTCGACGCCCTCGACGGCCAGTTCGACCTCGAACGGGTCGACGTCGACCCCGCCGTGGTCGTCTACCGCAACCTGGAGTTCCGGTCGCGGCCCCGCCCGGTCGCCGCCGCCCCGCCCGATCCGTCGTCGTCGGCGCCGCCCGAGGCCCCTGCGGTCCCGGGCGAGCCGTCCGAGCCGTCGCCCTGGAAGGTCCGCCTGGGCCTCACCGCCTGGGGCGCCGTCCTGCTGTTCCTCGTCGTCCACCAACGCCGCACCGCGGACATGCAGGCGCAGGAGCAATGACCCCGCGGTTGCCGTTCCTGGCCATCGTGGTGCTCGGCGTGACGGGGGCCGTGCTGGCCTCCGAGGGGCGTGACCGGAGTGACGGCACGTCGGCCGCCGAGAGTCCGCCGAGGGCGATCGAGCCGCCCGGCGCCACCTGGTTCTGCGCGGCCGGCGGGGGTGTCGAGCACACCGTGGTGGTCGACGCCGGCGAGCGGGCGGTGACGGGCCGGCTCACCGTCGTGCCCGGCGACCACGCCCCGCCGCCCGCCACCAGCGCAACGACCACGTCGACGTCAACCACCTCGTCGACCTCGGCCCCGTCGACCACCGCCACCCCGGTCGGGAGTCGCCGCTCGGTAGCGCGCGACTTCACGGTCGCGGCCGGCGACGAGGCCCAGTTCCGGCTCGGCGATCTGGTCGATGCCCCGCTCGCCGCCGCGGTGGTCGAGATCGACCCCGAGCCCCGCACCACCGTCCCCCCGCCCACCGAGGGCGCCGACGCCCCGCCGGACGTCACCGTGGCCCACGAGGTGCGCGGCGCCCAGGGCGTCGACTCCGCCCCCTGCACCACCCAGAGCGCCTCCACCTGGCACTTCGCCTGGGGCGCCACCACCCGCGACGCGCGGGAGCAGCTCGTGCTGTTCAACCCGTTCCCCAACGACGTGGCCGTCGACGCGGTGTTCAGCACCGACCGCGGCGTCCGCGAGCCGGTGCGCTGGCAGGGGTTGACGGTGCCCGCCCGCAGCGTGCTGGCGGTCGACGTCGGCGAGGACGTGACCCGCCGGGGCCACGTCGCCGCCAGCCTCCACGTGCGGGGTGGGCGTCTGGTCGTCGACCGGCTGCAGAGCTTCGACGGCCGGCTGGGCTCGGCGGGCGTGAGCGTCGCCGCCGGCGTGCCCGAGGCGGCCACCCGCTGGACGTTCGCCGACGGGCTGGTCGAGGCCGGCGACGCCGAGCGGATCGTCCTCTACAACCCGGGGGAGACCGTCGCCGAGACCGAGGTCGTGGTCGAGCTGGCCGACCCCGGCGCGGCCGACGGCTACCGGCCCGAGCCCTTCGCCGTGGTGGTCCGCCCCGGCCGCTACGAGGTGCTCGACCTGGCCGAGCAGGCCCGGGTGCCCAAGGGGAAGGCCCACACGATCACCGTGCGGTCGACCAACGACACGCCGGTCGTGGTCGAGCGGGTGACCGGCGTCCCCGATCCGGCTGCCGCCCCCGGCGGTGCAGCCACCCCACCCCTGCGCCTCGACGCCGACTCGCCCGTGGTGGCCCCGTAGTCCCCTAGTCTCGATCGCGATGGAGCGCGTCGTCCTCGTCGTGGTGCTGGCCGTGGTGGCGGTGGTCGTGGCGGCGGTGGTGCAGCGCCGGCAGCGTCCGGCGGCGCCCACCCACACGGGCTACGACGTGCCCGACCAGCTCGACCGGTCCGACTTCACCCGCCCCGACGCCGCCTGGCTGGTCGCCGTGTTCACGTCGGCCACGTGCGACTCGTGTGCCGCGGTGTGGCAGAAGGCCCGGTTGCTCGACGGCGACGCGGTCGCCACGCAGGAGCTGGAGGTCGCCGCCGAGGCCGACCTCCACCGCAAGTACGCCATCGGCGCGGTGCCCGCGACCCTGGTGGTCGACCGGGCGGGCGTGGTGCAGGCGAGCTTCCTCGGCCCGGTCACCGCCACCGACCTGTGGGCCACCCTCGCCGAGCTCCGCGCCCCCGGGACCCTCCCCACCGACGGCTGCGACCACGGAGTCTGACCCGAAATTGCGTGTGTGGCGGTCGCTATGGGGCCGCCACACACGCAATTTCGGCGAGGGAGCGAGTTGTCAGGTCGGGGGAGTGGGAGGGGCGAGGAGGCTCTTGTCGGCGCTGTCGTTGTCGGACCGGCCGCCGTTGTCGCCGTCCTCGTCGCCGTTGCCCAGCTGCAGCGACGTGTTGTTGGCCACGTCGATCAGGCGGTTGACCTCGGCGCCGTCGATGGTCTCGTACTCCAGCAGCGCCCGGGCCACCAGGTCGAGGGCCTTGCGGTGGGTCCGCAGCGTGACCCGGCAGCGGTCCTCCTGGCGGCGCAGGATGCCCTCGACCTCTTCGTCGATCACCCGGGCGGTCTCGTCGGAGTAGTCGCGGGTGTGGATCAGGTCTTCACCGAGGAACACCTGACCGGCGGAGCCCCACGCCATCGGCCCGACCCGGCCGGACATGCCCCACTCGGCGACCATCTTGCGGGCCAGCTCGGTGGAGCCGACCAGGTCGTTGTTGGCGCCGGTGGAGATGACGCCGAACACGAGCTCCTCGGCGCAGCGCCCGCCCATGCGGACCACCAGGCTGTCCTCGATGTAGTCCTGCCGGTAGATGTGCTTCTCGTCGATCGGCAGCTGCTGGGTGAGGCCCAGCGCCATGCCCATCGGGAGGATCGTCACCTTGTGCACGGGGTCGGCGTTCTCGAGCACCGCAGCGGTGACCGCGTGGCCGGCCTCGTGGTAGGCGATGACCTCCTTCTCCTTCTCCGACAGCGCCATCGACTCGCGCCGCTGGCCCATCAGCACCCGGTCGCGGGCCGACTCGAAGTCTTCGCTGGCGACCATGTCGCGCCCCGCCCGCACCGCGTAGAGGGCAGCCTCGTTGACCAGGTTGGACAGATCGGCGCCGCTCATGCCGGGCGTGCCCCGGGCGACGATCCGCAGGTCGACGTCGGGAGCCAACCGCTTGTTCTTGGAGTGGACCTCGAGGATGGCGACGCGCTCGTCGAGCTCGGGCAGCGGCACGACCACCTGGCGGTCGAAGCGGCCGGGCCGGAGCAGCGCCGGGTCGAGGATGTCGGGCCGGTTGGTGGCCGCCATCATCACGATGCCCTCGGTGGCCTCGAAGCCGTCCATCTCGGACAGCATCTGGTTGAGGGTCTGCTCCCGCTCGTCGTGGCCGCCACCCAGGCCGGCGCCGCGCTTGCGGCCGATCGAGTCGACCTCGTCGACGAAGATGATCGCCCGGCCCAGCTTGCGGGCGGTCTGGAACAGGTCGCGCACCCGGGAGGCGCCGACGCCCACGAACATCTCCATGAAGTCGGAGCCGGTGACCGACAGGAACGGCACGCCCGCCTCGCCGGCGACCGCCCGGGCGATGAGGGTCTTGCCGGTGCCGGGGGGACCGACCAGCAGCACGCCCTTGGGGACGCGGGCGCCGATCTCGGCGAAGCGCTCGGGGTGGCGCAGGAAGTCGACCACCTCGGTGACCTCCTGCTTGACGCCTTCGTAGCCGGCGACGTCGGCGAACGTGGTGCCGGGTCGCTCGGTGGAGTACGTCTTGGCCTTCGACCGCCCGATCGACATGATCCCGCCCATCTGTGACTGGGCGCGGCGCTGGATCAGCCAGAAGATGCCCAGGAACAGGGCCAACGGGAGCAGCAGCGGGAGGATGGCGGTGAGGAAGTTGCCCTGCGGGGTGTCGAACTTGACGGTGACACCGTGGTCCTCGAACAGGGTGCGGTCGGCGTCGGACGGTTCCAGCGGGCCGTTGGTGCGGAACTTCTCGCCGTTCTTCAGCTCACCGCTGATCGAGCCGTTGTTGTTGTTCCACTCGATGGTGTCGACCTTGTCGTCGGCGACCTGGGAGAGCAGCGAGTCGCCCGATCCCTCGTAGTTGATCTCCTTGCTGTCGTCGCGGGGGAAGTTGCCGGCGAGCATGACCATCGCCAGCACGACACCCAGCACCACCCAGATCAGCCAACGGGGGAAGGGGGGCTCGCTGCGTCCGCCAGGGCCTCGCGACGAACGCCCCGGAGAGGGGGGCGGCGGAGGCGGCGGTTGTGAGCTCATGGACCACAGGATAAGGCGACTCTCGTCCCTCGCGGATACAGGGCCGTCAACCGTCCCCAGGTCCCCGGGCAGGCGTACGGTCGACGCTACGTTTGGGGGTCATGACTCGCCAGTGCGCCCGGCCGGGCTGCAGCGAGGTCGCCCGCGCCACGCTCGCGTACGACTACAAGCAGCGGACCACCTGGCTCGACCCGCTCTCCGACGAGTCGCACCCCATGGCGTACGACCTGTGCCACGACCATGCCCAGGCGATGACCGTGCCGCGTGGCTGGCGCCTGGAGGACCGGCGCTACCCGTTGGTCGACGGTTCTTTGAGCCGGTGGTGAGTGGGGCCGACCCTGCGTAGCCGCCTACCCTGGTCCGGTGTCTGATCCCGATCTTGCACAGCGCGCCACGCCGGACGACCCGGCGCTGAGGACCCCCACCTGGGGTCTCGGCGACGCCGCCGTCGGGTTCCTCCTCGGGCTGACCGGATCCGTGCTGGCGGTGTCGTCGGTGGTCGCGATCACCGGCGACGACACCGACGACCTGTCGCTGGCCTGGCTGAACGTCGCCCAGATCGGCCTGTGGCTGCCGCTGCTCGGCATCGCGCTGTGGGCCGCCGCGGTGAAGGGCAACGGCGCCGTCCGCGACTTCGGCCTGCGCATCCTGTCCTGGGACCTGCCGCTCGGTGCCGTCGCCGGGGTGCTGTGCCAGTTCGTCCTGCTGCCACTCGTCTACGTACCGATCCTCTGGATCACCAACACCGACACCGAGAAGCTCAACGACGTCGCCCAGGAGCTGACCGACCGGGCCGACAACGGCTTCGGGATCGCGATGCTGGTCGTCCTCACCGGCATCGGCGCCCCGATCGTGGAGGAGATCTTCTACCGGGGCCTGGTGCTGCGCTCGCTGGAACGGCGCTGGGGCCCGACCCCGGCGATCCTCGTGTCGGGCCTCCTCTTCGGGGCCGTCCACTTCCAGCTCCTGCAGCTGCCGGGCCTGGCGGTCTTCGGGGTGGTGCTGGCCTGGATGACGATCAGGACGGGTCGGTTGGGGCCCGCCATCGCCGCGCACATGGCGTTCAACCTCGTCACCGTCGTCGCTCTGGTGGCGGACAACTGATGGCCGACGAGTCGCCCCGTCACCTCGCGCCCCGCATCCCCGATGCCGGAGCGCTGGGCCCGCCCCTCGACCCGCCGGTGTTCGTGAGCGAGGAGGGGGCGTTGCCCGACGCCCCGCCGGCGTCGCCCGCGCACCTGGCGCCGTCGGAGAACGGCGGCAACGGCGACCGCAACGGTGGCGGCCCCTGGGGCCCGTCCTTCGTCGGCGAGCAGCTCGACCCCCTCCCGCCGATCGACGATCCCGAGGCCGAGGCCCGCCGCGCGCGGGTCCGCAACCTGGTCGACTGCGGCATCGTCCTGGCCTGCTGCCTGTTCGTGTTCCTGCAGCTCGGCCCCGGCAACATCTTCAGCGACACCACGCCCGCCGGCGGCGACATGGGCGCCCACGTGTGGGGCCCCGCCTACCTGCGCGACAACCTGCTGCCCAACTTCCAGGTGTCCGGCTGGTCGCCCGACTGGTACGCCGGCTTCCCCGTCTACCAGTTCTACATGGTGGTCCCGTCGCTGCTGATCGTGCTGCTCGACGTGGGCTTCGAGGGGCCGTTCGCCATCCTGCCCCTGGCCGTCGCCGTGGGGTGCGCGGTGATGGCGTACCGGTCGTGGCCCCGCGAGCCGGGCGGCTCGACCTGGCGCCGCAACGCCTGGGTGGCCGGCGGGATCCTGGCCCTGTGCTGCGTCGGCATGCCCTACGGGGTGGCCTTCAAGCTGGTGTCGATCAGCGGTGCGGTGACGCTGCCGCTCGCCGCCTACGCCTTCGGTCGCCTGTCGGGCCTGCGCTTCCCCACGCCGGCGTTGTTCGCGGCGGCGTCGCTGGTGTTCCTCTTCTACCGGGGCTTCACGATCTACGGCGGCAACCTGCCGTCGACGCTGGCGGGCGAGTTCGCCTTCTCGATGTCCCTGAGCCTCGGCCTCGTCTACCTGGGCGTGCTGTTCCGGGGCTTCGAGACCGGCAAGGGCCGCGGCCTGGCCGCGGTGCTGCTGGCGCTCACCGGCCTCTGCCACCTCATCCCCGCGTTCTGGGTGATCGGGGTGACGCTGGTGGCGCTGGTCGTCCGGCCCCGCCGCACCACCGAGGCCAACACCCGGCTGTGCGCCTGGTTGGCGGGGGCGGGCGCGGCGGTCTGCCTGCTGGGGGTGCACTGGAACTTCGGCGTCGGGTCGTTCGGCTGGCGCTTCGACGACGCCGTGATGTGGGACGCCTCCTGGAAGATCCCCTTCCCGCTGGTCGGCGGTCAGGAGCTGCCGGTCGCGGCGTGGATCGGCGGGGCGTTGGCGCTGGCGGCGCTGGTGCTGTGGCTGGTGCCGTCGCAGACCCTGCGGTTCACCGTGCCGGCGCTGGTGATCGGCGGGATGCTGTCGGCCTGGTGGGTGCTGCCGTTCCAGCGCCGGGGCCTCTACGTGAACGACATGGGCTGGGAGAAGATCCCGATCCCCGGCCAGGACCCGCCCCAGACGTGGATGCAGTACCTGCTCCCGTCCAACGGCCCCGACACCTCGGGGAGCGACCTGCGCTGGGTGTTCGCCATCGCCCTGGTGGGGGTGGGCCTCAGCCTGGCGGCGCGCCTGCGGATCGGCATCTTCCTCACCGCCAGTGCCGCGGTGCTGGCCTTCGCGTTCTGGATGGCGCCCGACTGGCGGCTCTGGAACGCCCGCCTGCTGCCCTTCTACTACCTGACCGTGATGCTGCTGGCGGCGCTGGCGTTCGTCGAGGTGATCCGCCTCCTGGTGCAGCTCGCGCAGGTCCGACCCGCCGGCGCCGAGGAGCGCAGCCTGGGCTCGAGCGTCGCCACCGCGCTCGGGGGCTTCGCCGTGATCCTGGTGGTCGTCGGCCTGCCGCTCGGCGTGCTGCCCTTCAAGGAGAGCGCGGTCGACGCCGCGGGCGGCACCGGCTATTCGTGGCCCCGCTTCAGCCCGCTCCAGGTCACCGCGACGGGTGCCCCGGGCTCGCCGTCGGGCTTCGTCAAGAGCTGGGCCAACTGGAACTACGAGGGTTACGAGGGCAAGCCGAGCTACCGCGAGTACTACGAGATCACCCAGACCATGCAGCGCCTGGGCGAGCGGCCGGGCGGCTGCGGTCGAGCCATGTGGGAGTACGAGAAGGAGCTCAACCGCTACGGCACCCCGATGGCGCTGATGCTGCTGCCGTACTGGACCGACGGCTGCATCGGGTCGATGGAGGGCCTCTACTTCGAGGCGTCGTCCACCACGCCGTTCCACTTCCTCATGCAGTCGGAGCTGTCGCAGAACTGCAGCTGCGCCCAGCGCGACATGCCCTACAGCGGCTTCGACATCAACCGCGGCGTGCAGCACATGCAGCTGCTGGGCGTCCGCTACTACATGGCCACGACCGACCTGGCGGTGCAGGCCGCCAGCGGCCACCCCGACCTCACGAAGGTGGCCGAGTCGGGGCCGTGGGCGGTGTTCGAGGTGGCCAACAGCCCGCTGGTCCAGCCGCTGATCAACGAGCCCCAGGTGCTCGAGGACGCGGGCGAGTCGCAGCACGACTGGCTGGAGAACCCGAAGGACGCGTCCGACCGCAACGACGGCCCCGCGGTCCGCTGGTACATGAACCCCGAGCTGTGGGACGTCGCGTTGGCGGCCTCCGGTCCCGACGACTGGGAGCGGGTGAAGGTCGACGAGCTGACCACCGGCCAGCGCCGCACCGGCGTTCCGGTGACGCCGGCCGAGGTGACGAACATCGAGGCGGGCAACGAGAAGATCGAGTTCGACGTCGACCGGGTGGGCAGCCCGGTGCTGGTGAAGGCGTCGTACTTCCCCAACTGGCAGGTGTCGGGCGCCGAGGGCCCCTACCGGGTGGCGCCCAACCTGATGGTCGTGGTGCCCACCGAGCGCCACGTGGAGCTGACGTTCGGCCGGACGTCGGTGGAGTGGTCCGCGTACCTGGTGACGCTGGTGGGGATCGTCGGGTTGGTGCTGCTGGCCCGCAGGGGGAAATACAAGTACTCATGACGCGCAGCGCGATCACGGGGCGGCTGCAGAGGCTCGCCACCGTGTCGCTGATCCCGAGCCTGGTCGACGTCGGCCTGCTGGTGCTGCTGCGACAGGGTCTGGGGTGGGTGCTGGTGGTGGCGGACCTGGTCGCCATCGCCGTGGCGAGCCTGCTGTCGTACCTGCTGCACCGGCTGGTGACGTTCCGCAGCGACCCCTACGTCCGCTGGGTGCACGTGCCGCCGGCGTTCGTGGCGGTCGCGGGCCTGGCGGCGCTGGTCGACGTGGTGGTGCTGCGGGCGCTGTTCGCCGGCACCGGCTTCAGCAGCGTCGCCGGGCTGGTGACGGCCAAGGCTGTGGCCCTGACGGCGGCCGCCGTGGTGCGGCTGGTGGGGTACCGGGCGGTGCTGCTCGTGGGGCTGACGTCGGCCCGCCAGCAGCGGTCGGAGCGCCCGGAGGCGCCGGGGTCGCTGCGCTTCAGCGTGGTGGTGCCGGCCTTCGAGGAGGCCGCGGGGATCAGGGCGACGGTGGGGTCGATCCGCGCGGCGCTCGCCGACGTCGCCGCGGAGGGCGGGCTGGAGGTGATCGTGGTCGACGACGGCTCGTCGGACGGCACCGCCGACGCCGCCCTGGCCGCCGACGCCGACCAGGTGGTGGTGCTGCCGGTCAACCGGGGCAAGGGCGCGGCCGTGCGGGCGGGGGTGCTGGCGGCGCGGGGTCGGACGGTGGCGTTCACCGACGCCGACCTGTCGTACTCGCCCGACCAGCTGCTGCGGATCCTCGATGCCGTCGAGGGCGGCTGGGACGTGGCGATCGGCGATCGGGGCCACCCCGAGGCCCGCACGGTGGTGCGCACGTCGAAGCTGCGGCAGGTGGGGAGCCGGGTGATCAACCTGTTCGGCTACGCGGTGCTGCTGGGGAGCTTCCGTGACACCCAGTGCGGCCTGAAGGGGTTCCGCTCCGACGTGGGCCGGTTCCTGTTCTCCCGGATGCGCATCGACGGGTTCGCCTTCGACATCGAGCTGCTGCACCTGGTGGAGCGCCACGAGCTGTCGTTGGCGCAGGTGCCGGTGGCGGTGTCGCACTCCGACCGGTCGACGGTGCGGGTGGTGCGCGACGCCGTGCGCCTGGTGCGCGACCTGTTCCGGATGCGGCACTGGGCGGCCACCGGCGCCTACGAGGCGGGCGACGCGTCGGCCGACGGGCTGGCGGGGTCGGACGACGCGGAACGCCGCGACAGCGACGCACTAGCGTGAACCAACTCATGGCCGGACTCGACCAGATCTTCAAGGCTTACGACGTGAGGGGCATCGTCCCCGACCAGCTCGACGCCGTCCTGGCGGAGCAGATCGGGCAGGCCTTCGCCCGCTTCGCCGTCGAGGCGTCGGCCCCGTCGTCGGTCACCCGGGTGCTCGTCGCCCGCGACATGCGGCCCTCCGGCGTGGAGCTGGCCACCGCGTTCTCGGAGGGCGTCCAGCGCCAGGGCCTCGACGTGGTCGACCTGGGCATGTCGTCCACCGACCTCCTCTACTTCGCCTCCGGCAAGCTCGCCGCACCCGGCGTCGTCTTCACCGCCTCCCACAACCCCGCCCAGTACAACGGCATCAAGATGTGCCTCGCCGGCGCCAAGCCGGTGGGTCAGGACACCGGCCTCGACGCCATCCGGGCCATGGTCGAGAACGGGGTGCCCGCGTCGACGGCCATGCCGGGGCAGATCGAGTCGGCGGACCTGCTCTCGGAGTTCGCGGAGCACGTGCGGTCGTTCGTCGACCGGGCCAACCTGTACCCGCTGCGGATCGTCGCCGACACGGCCAACGGCATGGGCGGCCTGGTGGTGCCCAAGGTGTTCGAGACCCTGCCGTTCGACCTGGAGATCCTCTACCCCGAGCTCGACGGCACCTTCCCCAACCACCCGGCCGACCCGATCCAGCCCGAGAACCTGCGTGACCTGCAGGCCCGGGTGAAGGCCGTGGGCGCCGACGTCGGCCTGGCGTTCGACGGCGACGCCGACCGGGTGTTCCTGGTCGACGACCGCTCCGAGCCGCTGTCGGGGTCGACCACCACGGCGATCGTGGCGGCCGGCGTCCTCGAGAAGGAGCCGGGGGCGACGATCCTCCACAACCTCATCTGCTCGAAGGCCGTGCCCGAGGTGATCCTGGAGCGCGGCGGCAAGCCCATCCGCACCCGGGTCGGCCACTCGTTCATCAAGCAGGAGATGGCCGAGACGGGGGCGGCGTTCGGCGGCGAGCACTCGGCGCACTACTACTTCCGCGACAACTACCGGGCCGACTCCGGCAGCATCGCCGCGCTGGTGGTGCTGGAGCAGCTGTGCAAGGCCGGGGTGCCGCTGTCGGAGCTCCGCCAGCCGTTCGACCGCTACGCCGACTCGGGCGAGATCAACTTCCGGGTGTCGGAGCCCCCGACCGTCGTCATCGAGCGGGTGGCTGCGCACTACTCCGGTGTGTCGGGCGCATCGCTCGACCACCTCGACGGGCTGACCGTCGACCTGGGCGACTGGTGGTTCAACCTCCGGCCGTCCAACACCGAGCCCCTGCTGCGGCTCAACCTCGAGTCGCCCAGCCAAACCGCGACCGACGAGCACGTCGCCGCCGTACGGTCGCTGATCACCTCTGACAAGGAGAACTGACAGATGTCGCTGGACCCGCAACTGCTCGAGATCCTCGCCTGCCCCGAGGACAAGGGCCCGCTGCTCTACTTCGACGACGAGGACACCCTCTACAACCCGCGCCTGAAGCGCCGGTACCCGATCCGGGACGACATCCCGATCATGCTGGTCGAGGAGGCCGAGACGGTCGACGACGAGACCGACACCCGGCTGCTCGCCAAGGCCGAGTCGCACGGCGTCACCCCGACGTTCGAGGCGTAGAGCCAGGTGTCGGGGATGCTGTCGCCCGAGCTGCTCGACTCGCTCGACATGTTCGGGGTCACCGCCGGGTTCCCGGAGCAGGTCCGCTCGGCCGTGGGGGCCGCGCAGGGCCTCGAGGGCCTGCCCGACCACGACGCGATCGACAACGTCGTCGTGCTGGGGATGGGCGGCAGCGGGATAGCCGGCGACGTGCTGACGGCCGTGGGCGGTCCGTTCGTGCCGGTGCCGATCGTGGTGGCGAAGGGCTACGCCCCGCCGTCGTTCGTGGGGCCGGAGACCCTGTGCTTCGCGGTGTCGTTCTCGGGCGACACGGAGGAGACGGTGGAGGCGGCGTCCGCGGCCGCGGCTGCGGGCGCCCGGATGGTGGTGATCGCCCGGGGCGGCGTCCTGGGTGACCTGGCGCCGCGGTGGGGGGCCGTGCGGGTGCCGCTGCCCGACGGCATCCCGATGCCGCGGGCGGCTCTGGGGGCGCTGGCGGTGCCGCCGCTGCTGGTGATGGAGGCGGTCGGACTGTTCCCGGGGGCGTCGGCGTGGGTCGAGGCCGCGGTGGCCCAGGTGTCGGCGCGGCGTGACCAGCTGGTGGCGGCCGGGGCCGACTCCCGGGCCCGTTCACTGGCCCGGACCATCGGGCGGACGATTCCGCTGGTGGTGGGCGCCGGTCCGCTGGGCGCGGTCGCGGCCCGCCGTTGGAAGACGCAGGTGAACGAGAACGCCAAGGCGCCGGCGTTCGCCTCGGAGATCCCGGAGCTGTGCCACAACGAGATCGCCGGCTGGGGCCAGCACGGCGACATGACCCGCCAGGTGTTCACGCTGATCGAGCTGCGCCACGACGAGGAGCACCCGCAGGAGGCCCGGCGCTTCGAGCTGACGCGGGACATCATGGCCGAGGTGGTCCACGAGGTGGTCGAGGTCCGCGCCGAGGGCGAGGGCCCCCTGGCCCAGCTCTTCGACCTGATCCTCATGGGCGATTTCGTGTCCTTGCACCTCGCCGCCCAGGAGAACCTCGACCCGGGCCCCATCCCGGTCCTCGACGACCTGAAGCGAGCTCTCTCGGGCTGACGTTCTTTCGCCCGTCGTTGCGATGCCGGCCGACCGTTTCGGTCGCTGGGCGCCGCATCGACGTGGGCGGCGGCGTCGTTGCGATGGGACGTGACCCTTTCGGTCGTTGGGTGCCGCAGCGACTGGCCGTGGGTCTCTCCTTGCTTGTCACACCCCGTCGGCATCATGCGGGTCATGACTGCTCGCCATCTCGACCAGGCCATCGACCGACTCGCCCGTCGCCAGCACGGGGCCTTCGGTGACCGCCAGGCACGTGCCGCCGGTGCCACGGAGCGGATGATCCGACGCCGTGTGGCCACCGGCCGCTGGCTCCCGCTCGACCACCACGTCTACGCCCTCCCCAGCCACCCGGGCACCTGGCGTCGGCAGTGCATGGCGGGCACGCTCGTGATCGAGGGGGCCGCCGTGTCCCACGTGAGCGCCGCGGTGCTGCACGAGCTGGCGGGGTTCCGGCCGGGGCCGCTGCACCTCGTCGCTCCCCGAGGGTCGCGGCACCGAAGTCGCCTGGCGACGGTGCACGAGTCGTCGTGGCCCAGGTCGACGATCGTCGACGGCATCCCGACCGTGACACTGTCCGACACCGTCTTCCAGCTCGCCGGCATGGTCGACCAGCTGCGCCTCCGAACCCTCTTCGCCGACGCCGTCGTCGCCCACCCGCCGGTGCTCGCTGCGATCGCCGACCGGTACGTCGACCTCGCCTACGCCCGGCTGCCCGGCATCGGGCTCGTGCGGTCGCTGCTCCGCGAGCACGACACGGGCGAAACCCCGGCCCTCAACGACCTGGAGCGCCTGCTCGACGCCCTGCTCGACCGGGTCCGCGGCCTGCCGCGGCGTCGGCGGCAGGCCGCGCTGCCGGGGTGGGAGCACGGCGACGCCCGGGTCGACGTCCTCGTCGACGACTGGCGGCTCATCGTCGAGGCCGACGGTCGGCGTTGGCACACGCGTGTCACCGACTTCGAGCGGGATCGTTGGCGCGACAACGTCGCCACCACCCAGGGCTACGACGTCCTGCGGTTCACCTACAGCCAGCTCACGACGGGGTGCGACGAGAGCCTTGCACTGCTGGCGCGCTACGCGGAGGGTCGGGCTCGTGCGGCGTGAGGCGACCGGTTCGGTCGTTGGGCGCCGCAACGAGGTGGCGAGCCAGCACAATGGTCGGCGCCGAAGGGGGGCCGTGATGGGAACGACGGTGACGAACGAGGTCAGGACCGCTTATCGCATCTGTCCGTTGTGCGAGGCCGGGTGCGGGTTGGAGGTCACGCTCGAGGGGGATCGGGTCAAGCGGATCCGGGGCGACCGGGACGACGTGTTCAGCCACGGGTACATCTGTCCCAAGGGGTCGACGCTCAAGCAGCTCCACGAGGACCCCGACTGGCTGCGCCAACCGCTGGTGCGGCGGGACGGCGAGCTGGTGCCGGTCACGTGGGACGAGGCGTTCGCCGAGGTCGAGCGGCTGCTCCTCCCGGTGCTGGAGGCCCACGGCCGCGACGCGGCGGCTGTCTACCTCGGCAACCCCAGCGCCCACTCGCTCGGCGCCCTGCTGTTCGCCCGGCCGATGGTCCGGGCGCTGGGCACCACCAACGTCTTCTCGGCCAGCACCGTCGACCAGCGTCCCAAGGAGATCTCGTCGGGCCTGATGTTCGGCGGCGGGCTGACGGTCCCGGTCCCCGACGTCGACCGCACCGACTACCTGCTGATGCTGGGCGCCAACCCGTTCGCGTCGAACGGCAGCCTGGCCACCGCTCCCGACTGGCCGGGCCGCCTGGAGGCTCTGCTCGAACGGGGCGGGAAGCTGGTGGTGGTCGACCCCCGCCGCAGCCGCACGGCCGAGGCGGCCAGCGAGCACGTGGCGGTCCGCCCCGGCACCGACGCCTTCCTGCTGATGGCGCTGGTGAACGTCCTGTCGACCGAGGGGCTGGTCGACGTGGGCGCCGGGCTCGAGCCGTACCTGGCGGGTCTCGACGAGGTGCTGGCGGCGGCCGAGCCCTTCACCCCGGAGGCCACGGCGGCGCTCACCGGGATCGACGCGGAGACGGTGCGTCGGTTGGCGCGGGAGCTGGCGGCGGCGCCGACGGCCTGCGTCTACGGCCGCATCGGCACCACCGTCGCCGAGTTCGGGACGGCGGCGTCGTGGCTGGTCGACGTGCTCAACGTGCTCACCGGCAACCTCGACCGTCCGGGCGGCGCCATGTTCACCCGGGCGGCCGCGGGCTCCTCCAACACCCGGGGGACTCCCCGCTACGGGCGGGGCCTGCGCCTCTACCGGCGGCAGAGCCGGGTGCGGGGTGCGGGCGAGACGCTGGGCGAGCTGCCCGTCGCCTGCCTGGCCGAGGAGATCGACACGCCCGGCGACGGCCAGGTGCGGGCGCTGATCACGGTGGCCGGCAACCCGGTGCTGTCGACCCCCAACTCCGGGCGGCTCGACGCCGCGCTGGCGACCCTCGACGCCTACGTGGCGGTCGACCCGTACGTCAACGAGACCACCCGCCACGCCGACGTGATCCTGCCGCCTCCGACGGCCCTGCAGAAGGGCCACTACGACCTGGCGCTGCTGCAGCTGGCGATCCGCAACGTGGCGAACTACTCGCCGCCGGTGCTGCCACTGGCCGACGGGCAGCCCGACGAGTGGGAGATCCTGGCCCGCCTGGCGCTGATCCTGCAGGGCCTCGGCGCCTCTGCGTCGCCCGACCTGGTCGACGACCTGGTGCTGCGGACGCTCGTCGGGGCGATGGTGGCCGACGAGACGAGCCCGCTGGCTGGGCGTTCGGTGGACGACGTGGTCGCCGAGCTGGGCGACCGCCGGGGCCCGGAGCGGCTGATCGACCTGATGCTGCGCACCGGCCCGTACGGCGACGGCTTCGGGGCGGGCCCGGGGACGCTGACGCTCGACGTGCTGCTGGCGAACCCCCACGGCGTCGACTTCGGGCCGCTGACGCCCCGGCTGCCGGAGGTGCTGCGGACGCCGTCGGGCATGGTCGAGCTGGCGCCCGAGGTGCTGGTGGCCGACGTGGCCCGGATGTCCGAACGGTTGGCGGCGGGGGTTCCCGACGACCAGATCCTGCTGATCGGCCGGCGTGACCTGCGTTCCAACAACTCGTGGATGCACAACGTGGAGGTGCTGGTGAAGGGCAAGCCCCGCTGCACCCTGCACGTCCACCCTGCGGATGCGACCCGGCTGGGCCTGACCGACGGTGTCGCGGCGGAGGTCGCCTCCCGGGCCGGCAAGGTGACGGTCCCGGTCGAGGTCACCGACGCCATCCGCCCGGGTGTCGTCAGCATCCCCCACGGCTGGGGCCACGACCTCCCCGGCGTCGAGCTGTCGGTCGCGAGCCGCTACGCCGGCGTGAACACCAACATCCTCGCCGACGAGGACCACCTCGACCCCGTCTCCGGCACCGCCGTCCTCAACGGCATCCCGGTCTCCGTCACCCCCGCCTCTGCGTAGCCCCGCCACCCGCTACTCCCGGCCGGCCGCGTAGGCGGTCGCGAGGCGGCGTTCGGCGCGCTGGCGGTGGGCGAACAGGGTGCGCTCGGGGATGCCGTTGGCGACCGCCAGGTCCGACAGGCGGTGCCCGGAGATCCGGGACCGGGCGATGAGCGTCGCCTCGGCCGGCGCCAGCAGCCCGTCGTGGACGGCGTCGCACAGCACCTCGGTGAGCTCGACGCCGGGGTGCGCCGCCGTCGCCGCGGCGTCGTCGGCCGGGTCGAGCGCGGGGACCTCGGGGCGGGGCACGGCGTTGCGCATGTCGCGGGACGCATCCATCAGCACGTTGGCGGCGACCCGACCCGGCCGCCGCGCCAACGGGTACCGCCGGATGCGTTGGTACACGGCGGCGACCGCGGCGGCGGCCCGCTCGTCGTGGTCGCCCAGCGCCCACCAGCGCCGGGCCAGGTTGCGGGTGCCCGGCAGCAGCAGCTGCAGCAGCACCCGGGCCGCCAGGCCGTCGCCCTCGACCGCCCGCGCCACCAGCGCCAGCAGCACCCGGTCGGCCTCGGCGGGCCCGGCCCGGCGCACGTACTGCTCGACGTCGGCCAGCGTCTGGGCCGAGCCGGCGACCCGGCGGACGTCGGCCAGCTGGCGGGCGGCGGCCCGGGAGCCTGCCAGCCGGCGCCAGTCCCGGTCCAGGTCCGTGAACACGTTGCTCGTCATGGAGCGAACCGTGCGACGCGGGAGTACCGCCAGCGGTACCCGCGACGCTCCCGCCCGCCGAGAAATCCCAGGTGGAGCCCCATACGACCGACGGGGGAGTCCCGCGGCTGCCATCGCCGCGCACCCGTCGTGCATCCACCCGGTGGTGAGCGATCGCGACGATGCCTGGCAGTCGGCCCTGACCACCGCGCTGATGCTGCTGGCCGCGGCGGCCGGCCTGGTGCTGGTCACCGGGCACCTGGCGACGTGGATGTTCGAGCGCGACTGGCCCAGCTACGACGTCGACGACGCACCCGGCATCGTCTGGCGGGTGGTCGAGCACCCGGGCGATCCGGCGGCGGCGTGGACGCCGGTGAACCGGGGCGCCCAGCCGCCCGGCCCGGCGGTGTGGTGGGCGATGTACCTGCTGTTCGTGTCGCGGCTGGTGACGCTGGCGACGGTCACCCGGCGGATCGGCACCCGCCTCGCCGGGGCGCTGAGCCCCTCGAACGCCGGCGGGTGGGTCCCCTGGCGCGACCCGCGCCGCCAGCGCGACGGCACCCGCTGGGCGTCGTGGCGCGACCAGCACCGGCTCCGCCCCCGGCGCGACGACGAGGCCGCCGTGGTGGTCGGCTGCAGCGCCCACCAACCCGCGGTCACCCGCTTCGTGCAGGTGGTGACCGGCATCGGCGGGCGTCGACGCCTGGTGGTCCGCGACCGGCACAGCCTGCTCGTCATCGGCCCGTCGAACTCGGGCAAGAGCAGCGCGGTGGCGATCCCGGCGATCCTCGAGTGGCCGGGCCTGGTGGTCGTGGCGTCGGCGAAGGCGTCGGTGGTCGACCACACGATCGGTTGGCGCAGCCGGCTGGGCGACGTCCACGTGTTCGACCCCGGCGACGCCAGCCGCTTCCGGGGCTCCGGCTGGTCGCCGTTGGCGGGTTGCGGCACCTGGACCGGCGCCCGGCGGGCCGCGCAGGACCTGGCCGCCGCGGCCCAGGCCGCCGCGCAGGTCGACCCGGAGACCCCGCCGATCCCCACCCACGCCGTGGCCAAGGCGCTGGCGCCGTACCTGTTCGCCGCGGCGCTCACCAACCGCAAGGTGGCCGACCTGGCCTACTGGCTCGACCGGGAGGAGCGCGACGACGTGCTGGCCGAGCTGGCGGCCGCCCACCCCGACGTGGCCCACGCCCACCTCCAGGCCGTGTTCCGCCTCGAGGACACCGTGCGGGAGGCGGTGTTCGAGGCGTTGCGGCTGCTGTTCGAGCCGTACCTCGACCCCCACGTGGCCCGCTCGGCGGAGCAGCACGAGGTGGTCGCCGACGAGCTGCTCGACGGCGGGGCCCACACGCTGTACGTCACCAGCCCCTACCACTCGCGGGCCCGGCTGCGGCCGATCTGTGCGGCGGTGCTGCGCCAGATCGTCACCCGGGCCTACGAGCAGGCGGCGGCGTCCGGTCGGCCGCTGGCCCGGCCGGCGCTGCTGGTGGTCGACGAGGGTGCGGCGATCGCTCCGACCGCCGACCTGGAGACGGTGGCGTCGAGCGCGGCGCTGTCGGGCATCCAGCTGGTGACCCTGTTCCAGGACGTGGCCCAGATCCAGCGCCGCTACCGGGACCAGGCGGCGGCGGTGGTCAACAACCACCGGGCCAAGCTCTACCTCCCGACCCGGATCGACTTCGCCACGGTCGGCGACGCCGAGTCGACCGGCGCCGACGCCGGGGCCGGTGCCGGCGCAGGGGGCGACGTCGGGGCCGGGGCGGTACTGCGCCGGGCGCTGCTGCCGCCGGCCCACGCCCGGCAGCTGGCGGAGGGCGAGGGGGTGCTGCTGTACGGCAACCTCGCTCCGATCCGGACCCGCCTGCGCCCGTGGTTCCGGAGCCGGACGCTGCGCCGCCGCGTCGAGCTCCCCCAGGACGACCTGGCCCCCGCCCCGGGCAGCGGCCTCGGCCCGCCGCGCTCGGACCTGGAGCTACCCCCGAGCCCCCCACCCGATGCGAACCCGTCGCTTCCCCGCAACGTCACCCGCCTCGGCACCCACCGCGGCCGCCCCACCCCGATCTGACCCCCGAGTCGTTCGTGGTCGTTTTGTCGTTCTCGAGTCGTCTGTAGTCGGTCTCCGACGACGAACGACTCGACCGTGGGTTGGCGACCACAGACGACTCGGCTAGGGGCGGGTCTCCCCGACGGTGCGGGCGGTGACCCAGGTGGCGATCTGGGTGCGGGTGCTGAAGCCGAGCTTGGTGAGGATGTGCTGGACGTGGTTCTCCGCGGTCCGTTCGGCGATGTGGGCCTCGGCGGCGATCTGCCGGTTGGTCAGGCCCTGGGCGACGAGCCGGGCGATCTCGTGCTCGCGGCGGCTGAGCGGGCTGAGCGGGCCGGCGGCGTCCGCGTCGGCGTCGCCGCCCGGACGACCGAGGTCGGCCAGCACGGCCCGGGCCTGGGCCTGCACGGGCGCCATGCCGAGGCGCTGCGCCGTGGCCTCGGCCTCGGTCGCGACCGTGAACGCGTCGTCGCGGTCGCCGGGCCCACCCCGTCGGTGGAGCACCTCGGCGAGAGCGCCCTGGCTATCGGTGGTGCAGGCGAGCAGCCCGGCGTCGCGGTTGGCGGCGACGGCGGCCCGGAGGTGATCGACGGCGTCGTCCAACCGGCCGCACCCCGCGGCGCTGACGCCGATGAACCTCTCGGTCGACCCCCGGGTGAGGATGACGCCGGCGCCGCTGGCGACATGGACCGAGGCGTGGGGGAGCAGGCGCTCGTAAGCGGTCTCGGCCGCGGCGCTGTCGCCCAGGGCGGCCGCGACCGCGCCGCGGTAGGCGTGGTAGGTCGGGGTGAAGAACGGTGGCGGGCGCCAGCTCGGGGGCGGCAGGTGCTCGCACAGCTCGGCGGCCTCGTCCGGGCGGCCCAGCGCGAGGCTCAGCTCGGCGCGACTGAGCCGCATGAGCGGCCCGAGCGGCAGGGGCATGTCGAGGACGGCCGCCCAGGTCGACGAGCTGACCAGATCGGTGCCGGTGAGCGTGGCGACGACGACCCTGACGGCCTCCGATCCCATGAGCGCGATGTGGTGCTGGCCCCACTCGGCCAGGGCGGTGGCTTCGTCGGTGGCGGCGAGGGCGTCGGCGAAGCGGCCACGGCCGGCGAGGATCGCCGCCCGGCTGCGGGCCAGGTGCCAGCGACCGAGGGGTTGACGCATGCGGGTGACGAGCGGTTCCAGCCGGTCGAGCTCGCTCTCGGCTTCGTCGATCCGCCCGAGCTGCACCAGCGCGTCGAAGCGCCACAGGCGCCCCCACATGACCGCGGCGGCATCGTGGGTCCGCTCGCCGAGCTGCCGCATGCGCCCGGCCAGCGTCAGCCGTTCACCGACGCCGTCGGGGTTCGACAGGGCCATCTGGCGGGCGCGGAGCGCGATCAGCAGTGCGGTCGGGTCGTCGAGCCGCTCGGCCATGGCGAGCGACTCGGCGCTCACCGCGGCCATGTCCTCGAGGTCGCCGGTGAAGGTCCAGGCGAGGGCCTGCTGGGCGAGGAGCTGCGACCGCAGCGGGCTGTCCGCGGCGTCGAGTCCGGCCAGCGCGGTGTGGCACCAGCCGTCGACCTTGGGAAGCCACTCGGGTGACGACACGTCGGGCATGACGACGGCGGCCCGCGCCAGCCCCTCGAAATCGCCGGCCTGCTGGGCGAGGGCCGCGGCTTCCTCGACGCTGGCCGTGGCGGCGTTGACGTCGCCCGCGAGGTGCTCCGCCCGGGCCTTCTCGACCAGCAGGCGGCCGCGGGCGCGCCCGTCGACTCGAGCGCCGCGGGTGGCGTCGAGCGCCCGGCCGTACAGCACGGCGGCGTCCTCGAAGGCGAGCTGGCGGAGGGCCAGCTCGGCAGCCCGGCCGGTCGCCTCGAGCGCGGCGAGCGGATCACCGACCGGCAGGGACTCGAGACGGTGGTGGGCGATCTCGGAGCGGTGGCCGTCGACGTCGGTGGCGGTCAGGTGCTCGGCGGCCCGGAGGTGGGCGCGGGCCCGCGCCGCGGTGGGCACCTCCAGGCGGAGGCTGTCGCGCACCAGGTCGTGCTCGAAGCGGTAGCCGGCGGACAGGCGCGACCGGACCACGATCCCCGCGGCCAGGGCTTCGTCGAGCCCCGACAGCACGGCGTCGAGCCCGGTGTCGGCGATGGCCGCGAGCAGGTGCGGCTCGATGTCGACGCTGACGACCGCCGCCCGGGCGAGCAGCTCGCGGCACGATGGCGACAGGTGCCCCAGCCGCTCGACGATCACGGCTCGGACCGCGTCGGGCACCAGGCCCTCGTCGGCGCCAGCGCCAGCGTCGGCGTCGGGGCCCGGCTGGGTGTGGCTGGCGAGGAGGCGGCCGATCTCCTGGACGAACAGCGGGTTGCCGGCGCTCCGCTGCGCGACGGTCGCCACGGTGGCGTCGTCGGGCCGGCGGCCCAGGGTGTGGGTGAGCTGCTCGCCGACCTCCGTCGGGGTCACGCCGACGAGGTCGATCCTGGTGATCGAGCGCTGGCGGCCGATGTCGGCGAGGACCTCGCCCGGTTCACCGGCCCACCGCGCGTCGAGGGGCCGCAGCGCGCCGGTGACGAGCAGCCGGGCGTCGCGGACGTTCCGCACCAGATGGGCCAGCAGCAGGAGCGACGCGGTGTCGGCCCAGTGCAGGTCGTCGAGCACGAGGACGAGCCCGTGGTCGGCGGCCGCGGCGACGAGGAAGTCGCAGACGACCTCGAAGAGCGCGAAGCGCTGCTCGGTGCCGGCGAGCGCCGGTCCGATCGGGCTGCCGGGCGTGGCGCCGGTCAGGGCACGGAGCTCGGGGGCGATGCGGGTCAGGTCGTCGGCCGCCCCGCCGAGCAGCGCCTGCGCCGCGTCGGGGTCGGTCCCGGCCAGCCAGCCCCGCAGGATCTGGCGCCACGGCCAGAACGGGGGCGCACCCTCCTCGTTCGTGGCCCGCCCCCAGACCACCGGGACCGAGCGGGACCCGGCGAGGCGTCCGAACTCCTCGAGCAGGCGGGTTTTGCCGATGCCCGCTTCGCCTGTGACCAGCACGTTCGTCGCGTGGCCGGCAACGGCTCGGTCGAGGGCGCCGACGAGCGTGGTCAGCTCGGACGAGCGCCCCACGAACCGCTGCTCCGTCGACATGCGCAGAACACTAAGGACTCGCGCGGAGGGCATCGGTCAACCCTCGTAGGCGGCAGCCACCTTCTTCGGCACGCACATGCGCCAGGCGTCGACGAGCAGCTCCCGCAGCTCGTCGACGTCGAGGGCATCGAGCCGTACGCAGACCCACCGGTACCGCATGTCGGAGGGGCGGGGCATGAGGAACTTGTCGGGCTCCGAGGCCACGAGTGCCTCCCGCTCGTCCCTGGGGAAGCCGAAGCCCATGATCGTGTCGTCGTGGTAGAACGCGGCGTAGACCATGCGGCCGACCCGGAACCTCACCTCGCCGCGGACGAGCGCCTCGTACGAGCGAGGGAGCGTGGCGGCGATCGCCCGGGCGTCGTCGATCGTCACCCCCATCGGCGGCGCAGCACCTCGGCGGTGCGATCGTCGGCGGGTAGGAACGCCTCGAGGTGCAGCTCGGCGAGCGTCACGTCGGCGGCGGTGGCGAACGACGTGAGCGTCGTGATGAGGCGGAGGTCGCCGTCGGCCGAACCGAGCTCCAGGGGCACGGCGAAGCCGAGCACGTCGTCCGGCGGCGGCAGCGGCGGCAGGTAGCCCTCGAGCTCGGCGAGCAGCGCGTCCAGGGACGGGTCCGGGCTGCGGCTGAGCTGGGCCCGCAGGTTCTCGGTGATGTGCCGGCCCCACTCCGGCAGGTTGCGAACCCGGGACGCGTTGCCGTCGGGGTGGAGGGCGAGGCGGAACACGTTGACCGGCGGCGCCAGCAACGCGGGGTCGACGTCCTCGTGGAACAGCTCGAACGCCCGGTTGGCGGTGACGAGGATGCCGTGTGGTCGTACGACCATCGCCGGGTACGGAAGGTGGCCGTCGAGGATCGTGTCCAGCGCCTCGCGGATCGGCCGGAGTGCCGCGTCGTCGAGCCGTGACTCCGGGAACGCCGGCGCGAAGCCGGCGGCGAGGAGCAGCTCGTTGCGCTCGCGCAGCGTGAGGTCCATCGACTCCGACAGCCGCACGACCACGTTGCGCCCCGGTCGGGAGCGGCCCTGTTCGATGAAGCTCACGTGCCGCTGGGTCGTGTCCGCCCGTATCGCCAGCTCCAGCTGGCTCAACCGGCGCGCCGTGCGCCAGCGCCGTAGCTCGGTCGGGAATCGGGACATCACCGGACGATCGTTGCCCACACCGGGCCTCGATGCCATTCCCTCCAGGGAGTTGCCGCGATGCCCGCCTCGGCGGACGATGCGGCCATGACCGACACCACCACCGTCATCGACCGGTACAACGCCGCCTTCCTCGAGCGGGCACCCGAGAAGCTCGTCGACCTCATCGCCGCCGATTGCGTGATGGAGGGCACCGGCCCGGCGCCCGACGGCAACCGCTGGGCGGGCTACGACGAATGCCTCGCCGGCTGGCAGGGGTTGGCCTCCGACCCCACCATCCAGTTCGAGGTCGAGCACGTCGACGTCGACGGTGACCGCGCCGTGATCCGGTGGCGGATCACCGGCGCCGAGGACTACCGGGGCGTGAACCTCATGCGCGTCCGGGACGGGAAGATCGTCGAGGCGCTCGGGTACGGCAAGCGGCCCTGAGAAATGAGTACCGGCGATGAGTAGTCGCCACGATGCGGCGCTGGCGGTTCCGTCGTACTACTGACCCGTGACCACGGATCGCCGACCACGACAGCGCCTCGCCCTCCGCGCCGCAGGGCTCTTCGACGGAACCGGGGCGACCCTGCGCCCCGATCCACTCGTACTGATCGACGACGGCCGGATCGTCGCGGTCGAGACCGGCCGGGTCGAGCCGCCCGACGACGCGACGGTGGTCGACCTCGGCACGGCGACCCTGATGCCGGGGCTCGTCGACACGCACCTGCACCTGGCCTTCGACGCGGGCCCCGACCCGGTCGCGGCCCTCCGGGCGAGCGACGACGCCACCGTGCTCGCCGGCATGGCCGTCGCCGCCCGCCGGGCCCTGCGCGCCGGGGTGACCACGGTCCGCGACCTCGGCGACCGCAACTACCTGGCGCTCCGCCTGCGTGACGCCACGGACCACGGGCTCCCGACGATCGTGGCCGCCGGCCCGCCCATCACGACGCCCGGCGGTCACTGCCACTTCCTGGGTGCCACCGCGCAGGGCGAGAGCGCCGTCCGTGCCGCGGTGCGCGAGCACGCCGCGCGGGGCGTCGACGTCATCAAGGTGATGGCCAGCGGCGGGTTCATCACCCCGGGGTCGACCGGCCTCGTCCCCCAGTTCGACGCCGACGAGCTGCGGGCCGCCGTCGACGAGGCCCACCGCCACGGTCTGCCGGTCACCGCCCACGCCCACAGCACGCTGTCCGTGGCGGCCGCGCTCGACGCCGGCGTCGACGGCATCGAGCACTGCTCGTTCATGACCGACGACGGCGTGGACGCACCCGACGAGCTGATCCGGCGCATCGCCCGGCAGCGCGTCGCCATCGGCGCGACCCTCGGCGCGCTCCCCGGTGCCGTGCCGCCCCCGCCCGTCGCCCAGCGCCTCGACGCCATGCGGGCGACCATCGGGCGCCTCCACCGCGCCGGCGCCCAGATCCTGGCCGCGAGCGATGCCGGCATCGGGCCGCCGAAGCCCCACGACGTCCTGCCGTACGGCATCGAGCTGCTCGGCCAGATCGGCCTCAGCAACTACGAGGCGCTCCGTGCCGCCACGGTCGAGGCGGCCCGGGTGTGCGGCCTCGCCGACCGGAAGGGCCGCGTCGCCCCCGGACTCGACGCCGACCTCGTCGCCCTCGACGGCGACCCCCTCACCGACCTCTCGGCCCTCCATCGCGTCGCCGCGGTCTACCGCCACGGCCGCCACGTCACGGAGGAGACCGGATGACAACCACCCACCCGAAGCAAGGAGACACGGACATGCAACGACAGCGATTCGGTAGAGGCTTCGCGGCCGTGGCGATCGTGGCACTGATCGCCGCGGGCTGCGGCGACGACGACAGCGACAGCAACAGCGAGGCCGACGCCGCCGGGGAGCCGGCCGCAGCCACCGGCGACGGCGCGAACGTCGAGGCCTACTGCGACGCCGTGCTCGACGTCGAGACCGCACCGCCCCCTGACGTCGACTTCGAGTCGGCGTCGCCCGAGGAGCAGGCCGCGGCGCTGCGGGCCTACGCCACCGACACGGTGCAGCCGCTCGTGGCCGAGGCCCGGGCCGCCGCCCCCGACGAGATCGCGGACGAGGCCGAGGTCGCCTCGCAGGCGTTCGCCGACATGGCCGAGACGGGAGATCCCTCCGTGACGGAGCAGCCCGACGCCGTCGCGGCCTTCGCGACGCTCCACGCGTTCGACCTGGAGAACTGCGGTTGGACCCGCCAGGACGTCACCGCCACGGAGTACGCCTTCGCCGGGCTGCCCGACGAGCTGGCGGCCGGCCCCGTCAGCTTCGAGCTCGGCAACGACGGCTCCGAGATGCACGAGCTGCAGCTCGTCCGCCGCAACGACGGCGTGACCGAACCCGTCGAGGAGCTGCTGGCCCTGCCCGAGGAGCAGGTCATGTCCAAGGTGACCCCCGTCGGCTCGGGGGCGTTCGCCCCGCCGGGCGAGAGCGGGTACATGGTCGTCGACCTCGCCGCCGGCGACTACATCGCCCTGTGCTTCGTCCCCACCGGCATGACCGGCGAGGACCAGCCCCCGGCCCCGGA
>DATHJB010000210.1 GCA_035316325.1 Acidimicrobiales bacterium | reverse complement strand
TCACCGGCCACCGTAGCCGTTGGGTCGTGGCGAGGTTACGAAGCGGAGTCACTGTGTTCCTGGTCACTCCCAGACGATCAGGTCGAGGGTGATCGTCTGCGCCTCGTAGTCGATGGCGACGATGTGCACGTAGGCGAAGCGGTCCTCGCTCGTCCTGACGCACATCTGCACGCCTTCACGGGTCTGGTCGATGGCGAGCCTGGATTGGAGGACCGTGGCGTCGTCGCACTCCGCCTCCGTGGGCACGTGGTCGACCAGCGACATCTCGTAGGTGCCGAGGTTGGTTCCGGACGAGCTGGCGTAGTGGAGGACCAGGTCGCCCGCGGACGTGTTCACGCCCCAGTCGGGCGCATCGGTGTCGAGGTCGATGCCGTAGTCGTCAGCGAACGTGACCGGTGTGCTGCCCGTCTGCCGCAGCACGGTCGAGGTTCGACCGGGCCGGGGCGTCGTCGTCGCCGTGGTCGACTCGTCCGGGTCGTCCGGGCCGTTCAGCCCGTCGCCGACGCCCGTGTCGGGCTCGTCGGGCTGCTGGGCCCGCTCCTTCCAACGGTCGCGATCCTCGGTCACCTGGTCCAGGTCGGCGGCCAGCGCCTCGTTCTCCTCCGACAGCCGGTCGCTGCGATCCTCCAGCGAGAAATTGGCGTCCTCCAGGTCTTTGTTGTCCGCCGTCGCCGTCACGCCCCAGGTGCCCGCCAGCGCGGCCAGCAGACCGAGGACGGCGATGAGCAACGGGATCCCCCGATCGGTGACGAACCCGATCGCCGCGTGCAACCGACTCTTCCGCCGCCTCCGACTCCGCCGCCCTGCCGGTCCGGTGGCCGCCCCGGACTCGACCCCCGCCGCCGGCCCGGACGCCACCGTCGGACCGGGAGCCGCGGGGAACGGGCCGGTCGCAGGGGGTGGCCCGCCGATCGCCTCCACCCCCTGCGTCGCCGGTCCGACAGCAGGGGGAGCACCGCCCGCTCCCACCTGCTCCGCCGCCGGAACTTGGTCATCAGACACCGGAGAGAACCTCCCGTAGGCCGTGCGCCTTCGCCGCCGTGCGCAGCGCGCGCTCGGCGTGGACGAAGGCGGCGTCGTGATTGGCGAGGATGGCGAAACGCACCTTGTTCATGGCCTCCGCCCAAGCCGTGCAGCCGTCCCCGTCGGATGTGAACCGGACCCGGATCACCATGCCGAAGTTGCCGCCGAGCACCCGGGGCGTGGGCCGCGAGTCCACCAGCAGGACGTCGCGGGCGGTCTCGGCCACCCGCATGCCCGGCGTAGCCGCCGCGGCGGCCAGGTAGGCGGCCATCACGGTCGGGACCGGGTCGCCGAACCGCCGGGTCAGCGGTGGGCCGTCGGCCGAGAACCCGGCCAGTGGGGCCGCTGCGCCGAAGCCGGCCAGGACGCAGGCGCCGAGGTAGCCGACGACAGCCAGCCCCATGATCGTGACGATCATCGTCCCCGCAGCTCCCCGGTCACGACGTGGACCTGACGGTCCTCCGCCTGCACGGCCGCGACGAACCCGTCGAGTCGCATGCGGATGGTGTGAGCCTTCTTCGGAACGCCCCACTTGGTCACCCAGCGCCGCGGTCCGACGACCACCGACGTACGACCGTCCTTCGATCGCAGGTTCAACGCGATCTGCTGTCGGATGCCGGTGGCCAGAGGGCTCTGCACCACCATCGGGTTGCCGTCGTCGACGACCTTCCAGCCCATGCGCGCCACCCGGCCGACGAACAACGCCCGCAAGCGCTCGGCCGGCAGGGCCGTGTCGAAGGTACGTGGCTTGATGCCGTTCGTGAGCCAGCTCGTGTACGCCACGTAGGCGCCGATGGCGAGCGCGAGCGCGCCGATGCCGAGGAATGTCTCCATGAGTTTCTCCCGCCTGTCCGCCCGCTCCGCCGCGGGCACCTGTCGGACGATAAGGATCCCGACCCCGACCGACAAGGGTTTGCGCCTGGCATGCCATGCCATGCCCTCGCCCGTCACCCGGTGCGAGTCAGGCCGTCAGATGCGGTGGCGGGCCCAGGCGTCGGCGATCTCGTCGCGGGCCTCGCCGAGGTCGCGCATGGGGACCCCGGCGAGGAGCAGCTCGCTCCAGATCCGGTTGCACTCCAGGCGCACGAGCGAGCGGCTGAGCGACAGCTCGTCGGCCACCCGCTGGTGCGACGCCACGAGGCCGCCCTCCACGAGCGGGGCCACGTAGGCGTCGAGGATGCGGCGCTGGCGCTCGGTGAGCTGCGGCCGGGCGCCGGTGGGCGGCTCGGCCGGAAGGGGCTCGTCGGGGCCGAAGATGTGGGTCGTCCGGCCCGCCGTGTTCACGGTGACGCTGAGCTCGTAGGTGAAGGTGCCGGTGATGACGATCTCGTAGGCCCGGTCGCGGGGCGAGTGCCACTCGCCGGGGCCCAGCGACACCATCGGCCGGCCGGAGACACGGATGTCGAGCGCCAGGGAGTCGTCCAGGTTGGCGACCACCAGCCGGGCGTCGTGGGCGAAGACCTTCCCGGCCAGGCGGGGGACGATGTCGTCGTACACGGGCGCGTGGCCGATGCGCAGGTCGAGGCCCGGCTGGCGACCGAACTGGACCGTCCCTCCGGCCGGGACGATGACCCGGTCCCGTTCAGTGGAGATCGTTCCGGCCGCGGCGTTTCCCATCGAAGATGACGGTACGGCCCCCGTTCCCGACCCCGCCGCCGAACTCGTTGGCACCAGGTGCCATAGGCGCACGGCGCCGCCCTCTTGAACGTCACACCCACTGCGTAGGGTCAATGGCATGGCCCAGATCGACGACCTCGCCAACCGGTACGTGGACGAGTGGGCGGCGCTCAGCCCCATCGACGCCACCTTCGCCGGTGTCGCCGGCCACGATGACCGGCTCGACGACCTCTCCCCCGAGGGTTACGCCGCCAAGGCCGACCTCCAGCGGCGCACTCTCGCCACCCTCGCCACCCTCGATCCGTCGGCCCCGTCGGAACGGGTCGCCCGGGCGGCCATGCAGGAACGCCTGGGCCTGTGGATGGAGCGCTACGACGCCGGCGAGATCACCAGCGAGGTCAACGTGATCGCGGGCGGCCTCCATGACGCCCGCGGCGTGTTCGACCTCATGCCCACCGAGGGCGAGGAGGCGGTCGCCAACATCGCCGCCCGCCTGGGCGAGATCCCCCGGCTGGTGGAGGAGTACAAGCGCACGCTGGCGGCCGCCGCCGACGCCGGGCACGTCAGCGCCGACGTGCAGATCGTGGCGGTCGCCAAGCAGTTCGACACCTGGGCCGACCCCGCGGGCGACGACTTCTACCGCTCGCTGGCCGCCGGCCTCTCCGCCGAGGGCGCCCTGCGCACCACGCTCGACGGTGCCGCCGAAGCGGCCACCGCGGCCACCCGGGAGATGGGCCGGTTCCTGCACGAGGAGCTGGCGTCCCGGGGGCGCACCAACCAGGCCGCCGGGCGGGAGCGCTACGCGCTGGCGTCGCGCTACTTCCTGGGCGCGGCGGTCGACCTCGACGAGACCTACGCCTGGGGCTTCGAGGAGCTGCACCGCCTGGAGGAGGAGATGCGGGCGGTGTCGTCGCAGATCGCCGGCAACGGCGCCTCGATCGACGACGGGGTCGCGGCCCTCGACGGCGACCCGGGCCGCCGGATCGCCGGGAAGGAGGCGTTCCGCGACTGGATGCAGGCCCTCACCGACCGCACGATCGCCGAGCTGCACGGCACCCACTTCGACATCCCCGAGCCGGTCCGGCACATGGAGTGCTGCATCGCCCCCACCAGCGACGGAGGCATCTACTACACCGGCCCCAGCGAGGACTTCTCCCGACCGGGCCGCATGTGGTGGGCGGTGCCGGCGGGGATCGACGCGTTCTCGACGTGGCGCGAGGTCACCACCGTGTTCCACGAGGGCGTGCCGGGGCACCACCTGCAGATCGGCCAGACGGCGGCCCGGTCCGACCTGCTCAACCGCTGGCAGCGGCTGATGTGCTTCTGCTCGGGCCACGCCGAAGGGTGGGCGCTCTATGCGGAGCGGCTGATGGACGACCTGGGCTACCTCGACGACCCGGGCGAGAAGCTGGGCATGCTCGACGCCCAGGCCTTCCGGGCCGGGCGGGTGATCGTCGACATCGGGATGCACCTGGAGCTGGAGATCCCGGTCGGCAACCCGTTCGGGTTCCATCCCGGCGAGCGCTGGACGCCGGAGCTCGGCTACGAGTTCATGCGGGCGCACTGCCGCATCGCCGACGCCAGCCTGCGGTTCGAGGTGAACCGCTACCTGGGCTGGCCGGGGCAGGCGCCTTCGTACAAGGTGGGCGAGCGCATCTTCCTCGAGGCCCGCGACGACGCCCGTCGCCGCAAGGGCGCCGACTTCGACCTCAAGGCCTTCCACCGCGCCGCCCTCGACCTCGGCGCCCTCGGCCTCGACCCCTTCCGGGAGGCCCTCGCCCAGCTCTGAGCAGGACACGCCCTCGGTCCCCGAGCCCGGGTCGACGGCCACATAGCGTGAGGAGATGCGTCGATCCGTCATCTTTGCCGTGTCTGCGGGTGCACTCGTGGGAGCCGGGGCCCTGCTGGTGCCGCTGCTGGCGCCGGCGGCCTCGGAGGACGGGGCTGACACGTCGGCGGTGCTGCGGACGGCCGACGGCACCGAGGTCGGCCACGTCGCATTCGAGAGCGACGACGGCGGCATCACCGTGGACGTCGAGCTGGACGTGCCCGACGGCGCAACCGCGGCCGCGGCCTTCCACGGGCTCCACGTCCACGCCAACGACGACCCCGCCAACGGCGACGGCTGCATCGCCGATCCGGCGCAGCCCGTCGACACCTGGTTCACGTCGGCCGACGGCCACCTGCGCCACGACGACCAGGTCCACGGCGGCCACGCCGGCGACCTGCCGCCCGTCGATCTCGACGCCGACGGCCACGGCCGGGCCGAGTTCTCGTCGGGCCGCCTGACGCTCGACGACCTCCGCGGCCGGGCCGTCGTCCTGCACGCCGGCCTCGACAACCTCGGCAACGTCCCCGTCGGCTCCGGCCCGGAGCAGTACACCCCCAACACCCCGGCCGCCCTCGACAAGACCCACGCCACCGGCAACGCCGGCGACCGCATCGCCTGCGGCGTCGTCGAGGAGAACTGAAACTGCGTGGCTCGTGGCCCTCTGGCAGCCACGAGCCACGCAGTTGCGCCGGATCAGCGGCGACGGACCTGGTAGGCGACGGCGGCGAGGCCGGCGACCAGCCAGGCGGTCAGGGCCAGGAGGTGGCCGCCCACGGTGCCGCTGCCGAGCCACGGGTCCCGGATGCCCGCGATCACGTGGGTGAGCGGGAGGACGTCGGCGATGCGGCGCATCACGTCGGACATCACGTCCGGCGGCGGGCCACCGCCCGAGAGCAGGAACATCGGGAAGAAGGCCAGCAGGCCGATCGCCTGGGCACCCCGGGCGGTCTGCAGCGACAGGCCCAGCGCCACGCCGAGCACGATCATCGTGACCGTCCCGAGCGTGAAGGCCGCCGTCACCGCCAGGGGGTCCTCCATCGCTGGCACGCCGTAGGTCGGCGCCGCCACGGCCAGCACGGTCGCCGCGGCCAGCACCACGAGCACCCCGGTGACCAGCGCCTGGGCGGCCACCACGGTGGGCGTCCCGATGCCGAAGGCGGCGAAGCGCCGCAGCACGTCGCGCTCCCGGTACGACGCCAGCAGCACCGGCAGCCCGATCAGGGCCAGCGCCGCGAGCGGCACACCGATGTAGCCGGTGACGTAGAAGTCGGAGGGCAGGACGTTGCCGAACCCCTCGTCCATGTCGGTACCGAACGAGCCGGCGAGCACCATCAGGGTCAGCGGCGGGAAGACGAAGGCGAACACCATGGCGGCCCAGTCACGGGACAGCAGGCGGGCCTCGGTGCGGGTGAGGGCGACGAGAGCGCTCATCGGGGGTTCTCCTTCGTGAGGGCGACGAACACGTCTTCCAGCGAGGGCCGGACGACGGCGAAGTCGGCGGGGGCGAGGCCGCGGTGGGCGATCTCGGCGGTCACGGCGACGGTGGCGGCGGCCGCGCAGGCGACGTCGACGGCGGCGGGCTGGCCGACGTCGGCCCGGCTGCGGTCGACGGTCACGTCGGTCACGCCGGCCACCCGGTCGAGCCCCGCCAACAGCGACGGATCCGGGGCCGAGAAGCGCAGGTGGACGGGACCGCCGACAGCGGCGATCAGGTCGGCCGGACGACCGATGGTCACGACCCGGCCGCCGTGGAGCACGCCGACCCGGTCGCACAGCCGCTCGGCCTCGTCCATGAAGTGGGTGACCAGGACCACGGTGGCGCCGTCGTCGCGCACCCGCTCGATGAGCTCCCACGTCTCCTGGCGGGCGGCGACGTCGAGGCCCTGGGTCAGCTCGTCGAGGAACACGAGCCGGGGCCGGTTGATCAGTGCCAGCGCCAGGAACAGCCGCTGCCGCTCGCCACCCGAGAGGGCGCCGAACGCCCGGCGCTCCAGGTGGTCGAGGCTCCACTCGTCGCTCAGCGCCCGCCAGTCGACGACGTCGCCGGCCAGGCGGGCGAACAGCCGCAGCGCCTCGCCGACCCGGAGCCGGTCGGGCAGGGCCGACGACTGCAGCTGCGAGCCGACCAGGTGCCGCAGGCGGGGCCGCTCGGCGACGGGGTCGAGGCCGAGGACCCGGACGTCGCCCCGGTCACGGGGGCGCAGGCCCTGGACGATCTCGACGGCGGTGGTCTTGCCGGCGCCGTTGGAGCCGAGCAGCCCGAAGATCTCGCCCTGGCCGACCGCGAACGACACGTCGGCCAGCACCTGGTGCGAGCCGTACGCCTTCGTCAGTCCCTGGACCTCGATCGCCGGGCGCCCCGGGTGCCGGGGCGGCGCCTCGGGTTGGGGTTGGAGGGTGGAGAGTGCCATGGGGCCATCATCCGGATCCCACCCCCGCCGCACATCGACCGACGGTCGCTTCCTCGCCTCCCCCCGGAGGGGGAGACGCCCTCCCCCCTACACGACGCCGTGGTCGAACGCGTAGACGATCGCGGCCGCCCGGTCGCGCACGCCCAGCTTCGTGAAGATGCTCCCCACGTGGGTCTTCACGGTGGCCTCGCCCACGTGGAGCGTCGCCGCGATCTCGGCGTTGGTGGCCGCCCGGGCGATCAGCCGCAGCACGTCGTGCTCCCGCTCGGTGAGGTTGTCGAGCCGCTGCGCCGACCGCCGGGCGGGCGCGACCACCTCGCGGTAGGTGGCCAGCACGCGGGGCGCCACCGCCGGATCGAACCAGGCGCCGCCCCCGGCGACGGCGCCGACCGCGGCGATCAGGTCGTCGGCGGTGGTGTCCTTCAGCACGAAGCCGGCAGCCCCGGCCTCGATGGCGGCCCACAGCAGCTCGTCGTCGTCGAACGTGGTGAGCACCAGCACCGGCGGGGCGTCGTCGAGCGCCCGGATGCGCCGGGTCGCCTCGATGCCGTCGAGGCGGGGCATGCGGACGTCCATCAGCACCACGTCGATGTCGACGTCGACGCCCGCCCCGGACCCCGTCACCAGCTCCACGGCCTCCAGCCCGTCGCCGCACTCGGCCACCACCTCGAACCCGTCGGCCGGCGACAGGATGCGGGCCACCCCGGTGCGGATGATGGCCTGGTCGTCGACCAGCACGACCCGGATCACGTGACGTCCTCGAGGTCCGCCGCGAGCGGCACGCGGCAGCGCACCCGCCACCCCGTGGCCGTCGGGCCCACGTCCAGCGAGCCGCCCACCGCCGCCATCCGCTCCCGCATACCCACCACGCCGTAGCGGGGGCGGTCGGCGTCGGCCGGCTCGGGCTCCCGGAGCGGACCGACGCTGTCGACGGTCATCACCACGGCGTCGCCCTCCACCGCCACCAGCACGTCGGTGACCGCCCGAGGGGCGTGCTGGCGGGCGTTCGCCAGTGCCTCCTCGACCACCCGGTGCAGCGACAACCCGACGATCGGGTCGACCCGGCCCAGGTCACCCAGCGTGCGCAGCGCCGCGTCGAGACCGGCCGCCTGCGCCGACGCCACCACGTCGGCGAGCCCGTCGGCGCCGGGCACGGGCGCCTCGGAGGCCGCCCCGTCGGTCTCCCGCAGCACCCCGATGGTGCGGCGCAGCTCCTGGAGGCTGCGGCGCCCGATCGTCTCGGCGTCGGCCAGCGCCTCGTCGGCGGCGTCGGGGTCGCGGCGCAGCACGTGGCGGGCGCCGGTCACGTTCAGCAGCACCGCGGCGAGGCCGTGGCCCACCAGGTCGTGCACGTCGCGGGCGATGGCCCGCTTCTCGTCGAGCGCCGCCTGGCGGACGAGCTCCTCCCGGGCCACAGCCAGCTCGGTCACCAGCGTGAGCTGCCAGCGGAAGCTGCGCGGCAGCAGCAGCGACAGCAGGATGCCCATGATCCAGACCCCGTAGAGCACGTCGTCGGGGAACAGGGCCTCGATCAGCACCGGCGTCGCCAACGCCAGCCCCGCGCCGGCGACCATCAGGCGCGACGACGACTCCCACGTGCCCACCACCGCGCTCACGACGCACATGAGGAACAGCAGCGGCTCCAGCTCGCCGGAGCTCAGCGCGGCGAACTCGGCCCCGCTGACGAGCGCCACCAGCAGCAGCGTCGGCATGGAGCGCCACACGAACGCCCACACCACGAACGGCACCACGGCGAGCGCCGCCACCACGTTCTCGGGCGCCTCGCCGGGGGCGCTCAGCAGGGCCCCGACGACGGTCAGCCCGGCGGCGACGGGCACGTAGCGCCGCAGCGCGTCGGTCTGGCTCCACGCCGGCCCCTGCTCGATCATCCGGAGGACGGTATCGCTACACCTCCGCCACTATGAGTAAATAGGGGCCACATGCGGCCTCTGCTCCCTCGTTGCGTCGCCGCGGCCCTCGCGGCGGTGTCGGCGCTGGTGCTCACGGCCGCGCCCGCGGCGGCCGACCCGCCGCGGCCCACCGACTACCGCTCGACCATCACCGGCGTCACCCCTGCGACCCCGGCGGTCGAGGCGTCGGTCGTCGGCGGCGACGCCTTCCTGGAGCTGCGGGTGGCGCCGGGCCACGAGGCGACCGTGACCGGCTACGACGACGAGCCCTACCTCCGCTTCGCCGACGACGGCACGGTGTGGGAGAACCGCAACTCCCCCGCCACCTACACGAACGCCACCCGCTACGGCGACGCCGAGGTCCCCGCCGGCGTCGACCCCGACGCCGAGCCCGAGTGGCGCCGGGTCGCCGACGACGGCGCCTACGCCTGGCACGACCACCGCATCCACTGGATGTCGCCCCAGACGCCGGGGGTGGCGCGGGGCGACGACATCCAGTCGTGGAACGTGGAGCTGCTCGTCGACGGCGAGCCCGTCACCATCGACGGCGTGCTGCGCTACGAGCCGGGCGTCGGCTGGTGGCCGTGGGTGGCGGCGCTGGGGGTTCTCGCAGTCGCCGGGGCGGTGTGGCTGGCCGGCCGACGCTGGACGCACACCACCGCGGCCCGAGCGGCCGGCGGCGTGGGCTGCCTCGTCGCCGTGGTCGTCGCCGGGGCCGAGCAGCTCGCCATCCCCGAGGAGGCGGGCCGCAGCGTCCTGCGGTTCGGGGTGCCGGCGATAGGGCTGGTGTGCGCGGTCGTCGCCGTGGCGCTCCGCCGCCGTCCGCGCTGGGCGGTGCCGGCGGGCCTGGCGTCGATCGCCGCGGTCGCCGGCTGGGCCGTGCGCCGCCTCGACGTGTTCACCAAGCCCGTCCTGCCCACCACCCTGGCCCCGAACCTCGACCGGGTCGGCACCGCTCTTGCCCTCGGCCTCGCGGTCGGCGCCATCGCCCTGGCGCTCACCAGCGACGTCAGGGATCGTGGAGCTGCAGCTCGTCGGTGAGGCCGGCGATGTCGGCCACCCGGGCCACGGTGGGCGACACCCCGACGATGCGGAACTCGAGGTCGGCGGCGTGGACCGCGTCGCGGCTGTTGAGCACCGCCTGCAGGCCCGACGAGTCGATGAAGCTGACGCCCCGCAGGTCGACCTCCACGGCCTCCACGGCACCCAGCGCCAGCGCCGCCTCGATGCCGGCCCGCAGCTGGCCGGAGCCGTGCAGGTCGAGGTCGCCGTTCACCGTCAGCTCCACCGACGTGCCCTCCCGACCCAGGGACACCACGAGGACGGGCTCGCCACCGAGCTCACCGTCGCTCGGGTCGTTGGTCACCCGTCCGTCCATGTCCCCTCCCCGTCCCCTCCCGGCCCAGCCGCTGCGACCGCACCACGGCCCTGACGTCCGACCCTCCCCACCCGTGACGAAGAGGAAACGCTCCGTGCACGCCGCACTGCCATGATGGTCCCTGGTGGCTGGGCTCGGGCGGAGGTTGCGGAGACTGTCGACGGCGGCCGTGCTGGCGGGTTGCCAGCTGGCCTCGGGAGCGCACGCCCCGACGCCGGCGGGAGCGAGCCGGATGCTGGCGGTGCGCCAGGTGGCGGTGGCCACGCCGGCGACGCTGGTCGCCGCGGTGACGGGGGCGTCGTCGCTGAACCGCACCGACCGGCGCTGGCAGATCAAGGGCACCGACCTGGGCATCCTGTGGGAGGGCAGCTCCGGCGACATCCTGGCGGCGTTCGGCGACACGTTCGGGGCGCAGTGGGCGGGGCACGGCACGGTCGCGTCGCCCGCCGCCGACGCCTGGCGCTCCAACACCCTCGCCTACAGCCGCGACCGCGACCTGGCCGACGGCATGACCGTCGACAGCTTCGCCCACGACGACCGGGGCCGGGCCCGTGAGCTGCTCGCCAGCCGCAAGGTCGACGGCAGCGAGGTGACCGTGGTCCCGACCGCCGGCATCGCCGTCGGCGGGCGCGACTACGTCCACTACATGTCGGTGCGCCAGTGGATCACCCACGGCCGGTGGACCACCAACTACTCCGGGATCGCCTGGTCCGACGACGACGGCGACACCTGGGTGAAGTCGCCGGAGGCCCGCTGGCCCAATCGGACGGGCGTGGGCGACACGTTCCAGATGGTCGCCTACGCCCGGTCGGACGGCTTCGTGTACGTGTTCGGCACGCCGTCGGGCCGGGGCGGCGACGTGCGGCTGGCCCGGGTGCCCGAGCCCGATCTGCTCCATCCGGCCGCCTACCGCTACTGGGACGGGGCGGCGTGGTCGCCGGGCCTGGCCGACGCGGTGCCGATCGTGCCGGCGCCGGTGGGCGAGCTGTCGGTGCAGTACAACGCCTACCTGGGGCAGTGGACGATGCTGCACGTGGTCAGCCCGCCTGCGGGTGGTGAGCGGTCGATCGTGCTGCGCAGCGCCGACTGGCCGACGGGGCCGTGGTCGGCGCTCCAGGTGCTGGCGACGAGCCGGGAGCACCCGGGCCTCTACGGCGGCTTCATCCACCCGTGGTCGGCCAGCTCCGGCGACGCCGACCTCTACTTCACGATGTCGCTGTGGGAGCCCTACAACGTCTACCTGATGCGAACCACTGTCGGCCGCCAACCCGCCGTCCGCTAGGGTTTCCCAGTCCTCAGGGACGCCAGCCCCCGTAGCTCAGTGGATAGAGCATCGGCCTCCGGAGCCGTGTGCGCGTGTTCGAGTCACGCCGGGGGCGCCCTTCAATGTCGGCCCGGGCGAAGACTTGCCGCCGGCTGCGGACGCGGTCGCGTGGCGGCTGGGTACCCTGCGCCGACCATGACACGACTCGACACCGAGGGGTACCTCCGACGCCTGGGGTTCGACCGTCGGCCGGCGCACGCCGACGTCGCGACGCTGCACGCCCTGCACCGCGCCCAGGTCGAGCGGGTGGCGTACGAGACCGTGGACATCCACCTCGAGCGGTGGCGGACGATCGACCCGCACGACTCGGCGGCGCTCGTGGTGGGCGGGCGGGGCGGCTACTGCTACCAGCTCAACGGCGCCCTCTCGCTGCTGCTGGCCGACCTGGGGTTCGACGTGGTGTGGCACCGGGCCGGCGTCCAGGGGCATGCCGCCGACGGCCCGCCGGGCTCGGCCGTCGCCAACCACCTGGCGCTCACCGTGCACGGCCTGCCCACCGACGACTGCCCGTCCGGCGACTGGCTGGTCGACACCGGTCTCGGCGACGCCATCCACGACCCGCTGCCGCTGCACGAGGGCACCTACGTGCAGGGTCCGTACCGGTTCGAGCTGCGGCCGTCCGAGGTCGAGCCGGGCGGCTGGCGCCTCGACCACGACCCCAAGGGCAGCTTCGTCGGCATGGACTTCGCACCCTGGCAGGCGACCGTCGACCACTTCGCCGAGCGCCACGAGTTCCTGTGGACGTCGCCGGAGTCGGGCTTCGTGCGGATCTGCTCGGTGCAGCGGCGCGACGCCACCGGCGTGGACTTCCTCAAGGGCTGCCTGCTGGGGCACACGGCCGACTCGGCCGACACGTGGGAGCGCACCATCGAGACCGAGGCGGAGTGGTTCGCGGCGCTGGCCGACGTGTTCGGCATGTCGCTCCCCGACGTCGGCCCCGACGAGCGGCACCGCCTCTGGTCCCGCCTCCGCACCGCCCACGAGGCCTGGCTCGCCGCCGGATCTTCCTAAGGGTCGCCGGCATGGAACCGTTCTCGCTGGCCGGGCGGACTGCCGTCGTCACCGGGGCCTCCCGTGGCATCGGGGCGGCGACGGCACGGGCGCTCGACCGGGCCGGTGCCCGGGTGGCGCTGGTCGCCCGGGACGAGGAGCGGCTCGCGGCGGTCGCGGCCGAGCTGGACCACGACCCCGTCGTCCTCCCCGCCGACCTGAGTGACCCCGTCGCACCGACCGAGCTGGCCCGGCAGGCCCTCGACGCCCTGGGCCACGTCGACGTCCTCGTGAACAACGCCGCCGTCGCCGCCCGGCTCCCCACGGCCATGGCGGCCGACCTGTTCCACGGCGACCCCCGTCGACACCGATGCGGCGCTGATCGACCGGCTGCTGGCGGTGAACGTCCGGGCGCCGTTGCTGCTGATCGCCGGGCTGGTGCCCCACATGGTCGAGCGGGGGCGGGGGTCGATCGTGAACCTCTCGTCGGTGTCGGGCCTGGTGGGGACGCCCCGACGGGCGGCCTACGCGGCGTCGAAGGGTGCCCTCGACGCCGCCACCCGTTCGCTGGCCATGGAGCTGGGACCGTCGGGCATCCGGGTGAACGGCGTGGCGCCGGGCGTCGTCGACACCGACCTGTGGGCGAAGAACAAGGCGATCCCCGGCGTGGTGGAGGGCGTCGAGGCCCAGACCCCGCTGCGCCGCTGGGCCACCTCGGACGACATCGCCGACGTCGTCGTGTTCCTCGCCTCCGACGCCGCCCGCTTCGTCACCGGCGAGACCATCAGCGCCGACGGCGGCATGGCCCGCACCCTCGACCTCTACGGCGGCCCCGTCTAGGCCCTGTCCTGTGAATCGCGGAGCCGGAGGCGCCACGGGGGCCGCCGCCCGGCACCCGGCGACAACTCGGGGTTGTCGATCGACGCCACGACAACCTAAGGTTGTCGACATGGCACCCACGACACCGGCCCCGCCGCCGATCCGCCTCGACGACATGATCGACGCCATCAAGAAGGTCCACTCCGACCCGCTCGACCAGCTCACCGACGCCATGATCGCCGCCGATCACCTGGGCGAGGTGGCCGACCACCTCATCGGCCACTTCGTGGACCAGGCCCGGCGGACGGGCGCGTCGTGGACCGACATCGGCACCAGCATGGGGGTGACCAAGCAGGCGGCCCGCAAGCGCTTCCTGCCCAAGGACCCCGGCTCGCCGTCCGACCTCGACCCCGCCGAGGGCTTCGGGCGCTTCACCCCCCGGGCCAAGAACGTGGTGATGGCCGCCCACGAGGAGGCCCGGGCCGCGGGCAACGACGAGGTGGGCCCGGTCCACCTCGTCCTCGGCCTCCTCGCCGAGCCCGGGGCCATCGCCGGCCGCGCCGTCGTCGAGCAGGGCATCTCGCTCGACGACGTCCGGGCACAGGCGGCGGCCGCCCTCCCGCCTCGCTCCGACGACCCGCCCGGCCTGGTCCCCTACGACCTCGAGGCCAAGAAGGCCCTCGAGCTCACCTACCGCGAGGCGCTCCGGCTGGGCCACAACTACATCGGCACCGAGCACATCCTCCTCGCCCTCCTCGAGCAGGAGGACGGCGCCGGCACCCTCACCGACCTCGGCCTCGACAAGCCCGCCACGGAGGCCAAGATCATCGCCGCCCTCTCCGCCCTCGTCGGCAAGGGGCCCTGACCCTGCCCCGCCCGGTCAGCGGGCGAAGAACCTGCTCGACCTCCGCACCCGGATGCCCGGCGTCGTGCACGGCGGGGGTCGAAGACCCGGCAGGATGGCGGGATGAGCGATCCGAGCCCGGAGCCGACCCCGGCCGACACCGCGACCGACAGCGACGACCCGTACCTCTGGCTGGAGGACGTCACCGGTGACGTCGCGCTCGACTGGGTGCGGGCCCGCAACGCCGACGCCTTCGCGGAGCTGACCGGCAACGAGCGCTACGACGAGCTCAAGGCCCAGATCCTCGAGGCCCTCGACGCCGACGACCGCATCCCCTACGTCGCCCGCCGGAGCGAGCACCTCTACAACTTCTGGCGAGATGCCGCCCACCCCCGGGGCCTGTGGCGCCGCACCACGCTCGAGTCTTACCGCAACGACGAACCCGAGTGGGACGTGCTGCTCGACCTCGACGCCCTCGCCGCCGACGAGGATGAGAACTGGGTGTGGCAGGGCGCCACCGTCCTGCGGCCCGAGTACCGGCGGGGGCTGATCGAGCTGTCGCGGGGCGGCGCCGACGCCAACGTCGTGCGCGAGTTCGACCTCGACGAGCGGGCCTTCGTCCCCGCCCCCGAGGGGTTCACGCTCCCGGAGGCGAAGACCAGCGTCGGCTGGATCGACGTCGACCACCTCTACGTGGGCACCGACTTCGGTCCCGGCTCGCTCACGTCCTCCGGCTACCCCCGCATCGCCAAGCGCTGGACCCGGGGCACGTCGCTCGACGAGGCCGTCGTCGTGTTCGAGGGCAAGCCCGACGACGTGGCCGTCTACGCCTCCCACGACCCGACCGAGGGGTTCGAGCGCGACTTCGTCGGCCGCTCCCCCGACTTCTTCACCAGCGAGGAGTTCGTGCTCCGGCCCGACGGCAGCCTGGTGAAGGTCGACGTGCCCGACGACGCCACCACCGGCGTCCACCGGGAGTGGCTCACGATCAGCCTGCGCACGGCGTGGGCGGTCGGCGGCAGCGAGTATCCGGCCGGCTCCCTGCTGGCGGTCCGCTTCGACGACTTCCTCGCCGGCGACCGCAACCTCACGGTGCTGTTTGAGCCCGACGAGCACACGTCGCTCAGCTACGACGTCTGGACGCGGCACCACCTCGTGGTCGGGACGATGTCCGACGTGAAGTCGCAGCTCCACGTGCTCACGCCGCCCCCGTCGGGCGACGGCGACAGCGACGGCGACAGCGACGCCGGCAGCACCGCTGGCACCGAGTGGGCGAAGGCGCCCGTGCCCGGGGTCCCGGAGCTGGTGGAGGCCCAGGTCGTCGGCACGAACTCCTACGAGGACGACGAGTTCTTCCTCGACTCGCAGTCGTTCACCGAGCCGTCGACGCTGCGGCGGGGCGTGGTCGGGCAGCCCGAGGCGGTCGAGGTGCTCAAGCGGGCGCCGAGCCGCTGGGACGCCACGGGCGTCGTGGCCCGGCAGCACTTCGCCACCTCCGAGGACGGCACGCAGATCCCCTACTTCGTCGTCGGCCCCGAGGACCCCAGCCCGGCCACCGGCCCCACGCTGATGACCGGCTACGGCGGCTTCGAGATCCCCCTCACCCCCTCCTACAGCGCGGTGATGGGGCGGGGCTGGTTGGCACGGGGCGGCACCTACGTGGTCGCCAACATCCGGGGCGGCGGCGAGTACGGCCCGACGTGGCACATCGCGGCCCTGCGGGAGAACCGCCACCGGGCCTACGAGGACTTCGCCGCCGTCGCCCGCGACCTGGTCGACCGGGGCATCACCACCCCCGAGCGCCTCGGCATCCAGGGCGGCAGCAACGGCGGACTGCTCATGGGCGTGATGCTCACCAACTACCCCGAGCTGTTCGGAGCGATCGCCATCCAGGTGCCGCTGCTCGACATGCGGCGCTACCACCTGCTGCTGGCGGGGGCGTCGTGGATGGCCGAGTACGGCGACCCCGACGACCCGAACGACTGGGCGTTCCTGCAGACGTTCTCGCCCTACCACCTGCTGGAGGCGGGTCGGACGTACCCGCCGGTCCTGTTCGTGACCTCCACCCGCGACGACCGGGTGCACCCCGGGCACGCCCGCAAGATGATGGCCCGGGCGTCGGAGCTCGGCCTCGACGTGCGCTACTACGAGAACATCGAGGGTGGCCACGGCGCCGCGGCCGACAACGAGCAGGCCGCGGTCATGTGGGCGCTGGTGCTCGAGTTCCTCTGGCAGAAGTTGGGGAGCGGCAGCGACTGACACCTAGGTTGGCGGCGACCGAAGGGGGAGCGACATGACGGACGGTGACGCGCCGCCGGTGCTGCTGTTGCACGGGTTCGGGACATCGGCGGCCCGCACGTGGGGCGAGAACGGGTGGATCGACATCGTCGGCGACATGGGCCGCACGGTCATCGCGCCCGACCTGCTGGGCCACGGCTCGTCCGCCAAGCCCCACGACCCCGTGGCGTACCGGGAGCTGGGCCCGCTCGTCGCGGCCGAGCTGCCGGCCGAGCCGGTCGACGCCGTGGCGTTCTCGCTGGGCGCCCGCATCCTGCTGGGCCTCGCCATCGAGGACCCGTCGCGGTTCCGGCGCCTGGTCGTCGCCGGCGCGGGGGCGAACCTGCTGCGGGAGGGCAGCGGCGACAACCTGATCCAGCAGGCGCTGCGGGGCGAGGTCGACCGGACCAACCCCGTGGCCCGCTACTTCGCCGCCCTGGCCGACGACCCCGAGTCGGACCCGCTGGCCCTCGCCGCCCTGCTCGACCACCACCAGGGCCCGCTCGATCCCGACGACCTCGCCAAGGTGACGTGCCCGACGCTGGTGGTGATCGGCGAGAACGACTTCGCCGGCCCCGGCGACCCCCTCGTCGACGCGCTCCCGGACGCCCGACTGGTGGTCCTCCCCCGCACCGACCACTTCGCCACACCCAAGGACTTCCGCTTCATGGACGCCACGATCGACTTCCTCGGCATGTCCTAGGGGCCGAGGCCGAGGGCCTCAGGGCACCAGGACGACCTTCCCGACCGTCCCGCGGCTCTCCAGCGCCCGGTGGGCGGCGGCAGCCTCGGCGAGCGGGAAGCGGTCGCTGACCAACGGCTTCCAGTCCCCCGACCCTGCCTTGGCGAGCGCCGCGGTCTCGAGGCCGCGCATGCCGCCCGGGCGCTGCAGCACGCGCGGCCCGATGGCCCCGGTGACGGTGATCCCGGCCGCCACGATGTCGCCGGCGCTCAGCTCGGTCGGCTTCCCCGACGACCAGCCGTAGATCACGAACCGCCCGCCCGGCGCCAGCAGGTCCATGGCGGCCCGACCGACCTCCCCGCCGACGCTGTCGAACGACACCGTGACGTCCCGCCCGCCGAGCGCCTCGCGCACGGCGGATGGCCACTCCGGCGTTCGGTAGTCGACGGCGGCGTCGGCGCGGAGGCGTTCCACCAGCTCCACTTTCTGCGGCCCGCCGGCCACGCCGACGACGAACGCGCCCACGTTGTGCGCCTCCTGCACCAGCAGGTTGCCGATGCCGCCGGCCGCGGCGGTGACGAGGACCACGTCGTCGGCGGTGAGCTGGGCCACCTCCAGGATGGCCAGCGTGGTGCGCCCGGTGCCGATCATGGCCACGGCGGCGTCGAAGGCGAGCCCGTCGGGCAGCTCGTGCAGCGACTCGACCGGCGCCACCGCCAGCTCGGCGTAGCCGCTGCTGGCCATCCCCAGGTGGGCGACGACGCGGCGGTCGAGCCAACGGTCGTCGACCCCGGCGCCGATGGCATCGACCTCCCCCGCCACCTCCCTCCCGGGGATGGCCGGCAGGTCGGGCAGCGGGAACGGCCCGCCCTGGCCGCCGCTGCGGATCATCGTGTCGAGCAGGTGGACGCCGGCCGCCCGCACGGCGATCCGCACCTGACCGGGAGCGGGCTCGGGGTCACCCACCTCCTCGTACACGAGGTTCTCGGCCGGGCCGAAGGCGTGGAGGCGGATGGCGTGCATGGCCAGGACGCTACGACCGCCGGCACCGGCCGCCATCGGCCCGCAGACCGATTTCGACCTAGGCCCCAAGACCTACCGCGACACCCCGAAATCTCGACAGAGATGGCGCCATGGCGACCATTCCTGTCGAAGTTTCGATGGGTCTACCCGCTCGCTACATGCGGGAGGGGACCTTGATGCCGACCAGGCTCAGGCCGAGCGCCAGCGTGCGGGCCGTCAGCGCGCACAGCGCCAGGCGACTGGCGCGCACCGACTCGTCCTCGGCGCGGAGGACCGGGCAGTGCTCGTAGAACGACGTGAACGCCGTCGCCACGCCGTACAGGTAGGTGCAGAGGCGGTGGAGCTCCAGGTCGCGCTCGACGTCGGCCAGCAGGTCGGCCAGCGACAGCAGCTCGATCGCCAGCTCCCGCTCGGCCGGCTCGGCGACGACGATCGGCCCCGTGCACGCCTCCGGGGCGACCTCCGCCCGCCGGAAGATCGACTGGATCCGGGTGTGGGCGTACTGCAGGTAGGGGGCGGTGTTGCCGTCGAAGGACAGCATCCGGTCGTAGTCGAAGACGTAGTCCTTGTTGCGGTCGGTCGACAGGTCGGCGTACTTCACGGCCCCGATGCCGACGGCCTCGGCCACGGCGGCGGCCTCGTCGGCCGGCAGGTCCGGGTTCCGGGTCGCCACCTCGGCGGCGGCGCGGGCGACGGCCTCGTCGAGCAGCTCGATCAGTCTGATCGACGCCCCGGCCCGCGTCCGCAGCATCTTCCCGTCGGTGCCCAGGACCGACCCGAACGACACGTGCTCGGCTCGCACCGAGTCGTTGAGCCAGCCGGCCTCCCGGCCGATCTCGAACAGCATGGCGAAATGGGTCTGCTGGGGCGCGCCGACGACGTACAGCAGCCGGGTGGCCTTCAGGTCGTGCGTGCGGTAGCGCAAGGCGGCCAGGTCGGTGGTGTCGTAGCCGAAGCCGCCGTCGCTCTTGATGACGATCATCGGCAGCGGGTCGCCGTCGCGGTTGCGGAAACCCTCGGGGAACACGCACTGGGCGCCGTCGTCCTCCCGGAGGAGGCCGCGCTCGGCGAGCTCCTCGGCTGTCGCCGCCAGCTGGTCGTTGTACATGCTCTCGCCGGCGAAGTCGCCCTCGTCGAGGCGGACGTCGAGCCGCTCGTAGACCGACAGGAAGTACGTCTTCGACTGCTCCACCAGCAGCTCCCACAGGCGCAGCGTGTCCTCGTCGCCGCTCTGCAGCAGCACGACCCGCGCCCGCGACCGCTCCTGGAACGCCTCGTCGGCGTCGAACTTCCGGCGGGCCGCCTTGTAGAAGGCGTTGAGGTCGCCCATCGTTCGTTCCTGGGCCGCCTCGGCTTCGCCCACGTCGAGCAGGTGCTCGATCAGCATGCCGAACGGCGTGCCCCACTCGCCGATGTGGTTCTGCCGGATCACCGTGTGGCCCCGCCACTCGAGCAGCCGCACGATGGCGTCGCCGATGATCGTGGAGCGCAGGTGGCCGACGTGCATCTCCTTGGCGGCGTTGGGTGCCGAGTAGTCGACCACCACCACGTCGGGCTCGTCGGACGGAGCGACGCCCAGCCGCTCGTCGCCGACCAGCGACGCGGCCAGCTCGCCCAGCGCGGCGTCGGACAGCGTCAGGTTGAGGAAGCCGGGCCCGGCGATCTCGACGTCGGCCACCAGCTCCCGGAGCCCGCCCGCCTCCGCCGCGGCGACGATCTCGCCCGCGACCTCGCGGGGGTTGCGGCCCAGCCGCTTCGCCAGGGCGAGCGCCCCGTTGGCCTGGAAGTCGGCTCGCTGCGAGCGGCGCACCGTGGGGTCCACCGGCTCGCCGGCAACGGCGGCGAACGCGGCGCTCAGGCGCTCGGTCAGCAGGCTTTCGAGTCCAGGCACCTACCCACGCTACCGACACTCGGAGTGCCGGCCGGAACGAGATCGCGTCCCGGCCGGCCTCCGGCGTAGGTGACGGTCGACGTCAGTAGTTGTTGCCGTCGACCGGTTCGAGAGGTGGCGCCAGCTCGTTCTGGCGACGCTGGTAGAGCGCCGCCGCCCCGAGCCCGTACGCCACGCCGACCACCAGGAACGCGAACCCCAGCGGCATCAGCTCGGCCAGGCCGATCGCCACGGCGATCGACACGAACAACAGGCTGAAGGCCGCCGCGGCTGCGGTGCCGCCGAGCAGCACGCTCGCGCGACCGGTGGTCGGCGCGTCGGCGCGCAGCTCGTCCTTCGCGGATTGCAACTCGCTGTGCACGAGCCGGTTGAGCTCGTGGCTGAGCTCGCCGAACACGTCGCCGAACGAGCGTGTCGGCTGAGGCTCGGACTGCTCCCGGATGTCGATGGTCCTGTCCTTCATGGCTTGTCGCCTCCTTCAGACCCCGGCTGCCCCGTGTGTACCCACGTGGGGCCATCGGGTAGTCGTCGGGCATGACCATCGACGATCCACCCGACCGCACAGCCCCTCCGGGGGCGTAAGCGGTCGGGAGGGCGTCAGTCGCAGTCGACGCCGGGGGGAGGGTCGCCGACGGTGAACTCTTCGAGCGCCAGGCCGGGGGTCTGGGCCGGGCGGGTCGTGGTGGTGGTCGCGTCGGACCCACCGGACGCCGACTCGCCCTCGCCGTCTGCGGGCGGAGCGGTCGTCGTCGACTCGAGCGGCGCAGCCTCGTCGGTGACCGACGTGAAGTCGTCGCCGATCGCCACGACCACCTCGCCGGGCTGGATGTCGAGGTCGTCACGGGCGCTCACGTCGGCCCCGCCGTTGATGTAGCGGGCCACCTCCCGCCCCACGTTGGCCTCCTCCGGCCGGTGGTAGACGGTGGTGCGGGCGTGCGCCTCGAGGTTGTCGGGCGTGCTGATCCGGAAGCCGGCCCCCTCGAAGCTGGCGGCCACCTCGGCAGCCCGACCGGGCACCGCCGTCCCGTTGAGCACCCGCACGGTGATCGTGGCCGGCGAGATCTCCTCCGGGTCGCGACCCCGGAACACGTTGAGGATGGGCTCGGCTGCCCGCTGGTCCATCACCACCGTGGCGTGGTCGCCGCTGTCCTGCACGGGCAGTGAGTAGGTGGTGAGGTTCTCGGTGTCGAAGTCCTTGAACTGGCGGGCCAGCGCCAGCGGGTCGGTGTCGTTGTCGATCCCGACGCTCCCCACGCCGATCGACACGAGGTCCTTGAACGTGAGCGGGTTCGACTTGGCGGCGTGGAGCGACTTGGTGAGCGCCCGCCGGATGAACACCTGCTGGCGCTGGATGCGGCCCAGGTCGGCGTAGGGGTCCTGGCGGCTCCACCCGCTGGGCGTCATGTACTGCATGTGGCGGGACCGGGCGAACGCCAGCGCCTGTTCGCCGTCGAGCGTGACGCAGCCACGCTGGGTCACGTAGAGCCCCGACGACTTGTCGCGGATGGCGTCGTCGAGCCAGATCGACACGCCGTCGATCGCGTCGACGAGCTGCTTGAAGCCCTGGAAGTCGACCTCGACGTAGTGGTTGATGTCGATGCCGAAGTTCTCCCGCAGCGTGTCGAGCAGCACCTCGCGGCCCTGGGAGTAGGCCGAGTTGATGCGGGCCTCCTCGCCGGTGCCGGCGATCGGCACCCGCAGGTCACGGGGGATCGACAGCATGTCGGCGTGGTCGGTGGCCGGGTCGAGCCGGACGACCATGATCGTGTCGCTGCGCTGGCCCTGCACCACGTCCGACGAGCCGTCGGCGCTCGCGGCCCGGCTGTCGCTTCCGACGACCAGGTAGTTGCGGGGCTCGCCGGCCGCGGCCGCGTCGACGGTGACGTCGTCGTAGCGGTCGATCTCGCCCAGCGACCGCACCAGCCAGGCGGCGACGGCGGTCGCACCGAGGGCCAGGACCACGATGAGGACCCCGAGCCCGAGGACCGACCGCTCGACCCAGCTGCGTCGACCCCGGCTCTCCCGCCGCTCGGCCCGGTTCGGACGCCGCGGCGCGGGCGCGTCGATGCGCACGTGTCGCCGATCGCGCGGGTCGCTGTGCTCACCACGGCGGGCGTGTGCGGCTCGGTACGGGGGGCGGTCCCGGTCACGAGGCATGAAGGGACGAAGCGTACCGCGCACTGTGCGCAGCGTTTGCGCGCCCCGGGTAGCGATGTCGTTCCCGAGTCGGCCCACAGGAGACACCCGGGATAGCCCACCAACCACCCCGCCGCCGCCCCAATGGGCCATGGCTTCGCATGACCGTTACATTCGCCCCATGGCTGTGACCGAGACGGCAGCGCCCACTGCGAAGCCCGCCCGCTGGACGGCGCAGTGGAAGGAGCTGTACTCCGAGGTCGTCGAGAGCGGGCTCTGCACCGGCTGCGCGGGCTGCGTGATCGCCTGCCCGCACGACGTCATCGGCTACACCCACGAGCCCGGCGCCTACAAGCCGTTCCACCTCGAGGAGGAGCTGGGCCTCGACAACTGCATCCACGGCGAGAAGGGCTGCACGTCGTGCACCCGGGCCTGCCCCCGGTTCCGGGCCTGGGAGCCGCAGGCCGACGAGCACCTCTTCGGCGAGGTCCGGGAGCCCGGGCAGGTGTCCGGCATCTACCAGGACATCCTGCTGGTGCGGGCCAGCGACGACATGGTCCACAGCATGGGCCAGGACGGCGGCCTCGTCTCCGCGCTGCTGATCTGGGCCCGGGAGAACGACTACATCGACGGCGCCCTCGTGTCGTACCTGGAAGGCGACGGCAAGAGCTGGAAGGCCAAGCCGGGCGTGGCCGTGTCGAAGGACGACATCCTCAACGGCGCCGGCAGCCGCTACACCTACTCGGCCAACACGCTGGCGATCGACGAGGCGCTGGAGCGGGGGCTGTCCCGGCTGGCGCTGGTGGGGATGTCGTGCCAGTCGTCGGTGCCACCGATGCTGTGGAGCCGCAAGGCCGGCAAGATCGGCAAGCCGTTCCTGTTCAACATCGGGCTGCTGTGCTCGAAGACGTTCGACGACTCGATCTTCGACGAGCTGTTCCTCACGAAGTACGACCTCGACCGGGCCGACATCGTGAAGATGAACATCAAGGGCGTCTTCCAGATCTGGATGCGGGACGGGGCCTACCACGAGATCCCGTTGAAGGAGTGCCACGCCTGGACCCGTGAGGGCTGCACCCACTGCCCCGACTTCGCCGCCGAGCACGCCGACATCTCCACGGGCGGCATCGGCAAGGACAACGACTGGACGCTCACGATCGTCCGCACGGACCTCGGCCGCGAGATCATCAGCCGCATGATCGCCGACGGCTCCATCATCGCCCGCCCCGGCGACGAGGACCCCGGCGCGATCGCCCTCCTCCACAAGCTCGCCGCCAAGTCCCGCGAGCGCTGGCCGTCCTTCGCTGTCGACGACCCCCGGGTCCCTGCGAAGGCAAAGGCCTAGCCGCAACGCCGTTCGGTTTGCGGACCGCGGCCAGGACCGCCCGACATCACGGTGCCACACGGTCGTTGCGGCGCCGACGAACCGCAACGGTCGCTCGGCACCGCAACGATCGCGACAGCCCGACAACACCACGGGGGACCCGACCGAGCCGATGGCCGCGCTCCGGGAGGCTGGGGCCTCGCAACCCCGTCAGTCGGTCAGTCGGTGGCGGGGGTCGTGGCGCAGGTGGCGGCGAGATCGGCGATGTCGGTGGGGATGTCGCCGGAGCCGGAGCGGATCGACTCGTCGAGCTCCTCGTAGCGCTCGAAGGGGATCTCCTCCTCCAGCCCGTCGTAGAGGCACTCGCACTGGTCCTGTGGGGTGCCCTGGGCAACGCAGTCGACGACGAAGCGCGCCCGCAGATCCGCGCTGTAGCCGTCGACGCCGTCGCCGCCGCCGCACGCGCACAACGACAGGGCCACGGTCCCAGCGACCAGGCTCCTCGCGATCATGACGAGACGGATGCGTCTCCTGTGGTGCAGTCGGTGACGACACGGGTGAGCCACTCGGGCTGGGCAGCGGTGGGGTCTTCGCGGAGCTGGTCGGCGTACACCTTGAAGTCGTCGAACGGTACCGTCTGCTCGACGTTCGTCATCGCGCACCGGCAGGCCTCCTCGGTCGCACCGGGCCGGTCCGAGCAGGCGCCGACGAAGTCGCTGCGGATCTCGGCGGTGTAGCTCTGGGCGCCGTCGTCGCTCTGCCGGGAGATCAGCGCCGCCAGGATGATGAACAGGGCCACGGCCACGACGGCGATGGCGATCAGCAGCGTCGTGCGGTCGGAGCTCCCGGCCGAGGCGGGCTGCTGGGCCTGGTAGCCGCCCGACGACCCGCTCCCCGGCGCCTGGTAGCCGCCTGACGACGAGTAGCCCTGGTTGTACCCGGCGGCCGGACCGTTCGCCGTCGCCTGACCCGGCAACCGGTACCCCGCGGCTTGCCCCGGCTGCCCGTAGCCCGCCTGACCCGGCTGCCCGGCCCGGGCCTGAGCCCCGTAGGCGGGCTGTGCGGCCTGACCCGGCGTCCCCGGAGCACCGCCCTGGGCCGGCTGACCGGGCCGAGCCTGAGCCCCGTAGCCGGGCTGTGCGGCCTGACCCGGCGTCCCCGGAGCGCCACCCTGGGCCGGCTGACCGGGCCGGGCCTGAGTCCCGTAGCTGCCTTGCGCGGCCTGCGACCCGTAGCCGGGCTGACCGGGCTGGCCCTGCGACCCCGGGGCACCGCCCTGGGTCGGCTGACCCGCCTGGCCCGGCGTCGCCGGGGCGCCGGCCTGGGTCGGCTGACCGGTG
>DATHJB010000209.1 GCA_035316325.1 Acidimicrobiales bacterium | reverse complement strand
GGCGTCGTCGCGTCGGTCTACTTGGAGTCGTGGCGGGCTGGCTACCAGGGACTCCTGACCGACGACGCGCTGGAGGTCCAGGCGCAGATGCGGGCCTCCTACGACTGGAACGCCGCCATCGCGCAGGCCGACAGGATCGTCGCGGTCGCCGAGGACGACGGGATCGTCGGTGTCGTCGAGTGCGAGCACACTCCGTTGACCGGAAGCCGTCCCTGGCTACACATGCTCTACGTCCTCCCCTCCGCGTGGGGCACCGGCACAGCCACGGCCCTGCTCGACAAGGCGCTCGCCGCCGTGGATCGCTCCCGGCATCGAACCGTGTGGCTCCGAGTCGTCGAGGCCCAGAGCAGGGCTCGCCGCTTCTACGAACGGCAAGGGTGGCGCCTCGATGACGAGATGCTTCCGGCCACCAACGGTCTGTTCCGGCTGCTTCACTACCGCCACGACATCTGACCAAGGTCTCCCATATCGGATCGGGCCGCACAGAACGACTCTGCGTTCACGGCCAACCGAGGACCACCTGGCCGCCAGCGCCAGCGCCGCCACCGACGACGACGTCACCGCCGCCGGCCGCGCCGGATGGATGACGGCAGCCACCTTCGGCCGGCATCCTGTGAACTAGGGCAGGATCTCCACGTACCCGTCCGTTCCATTGACGCGGATCCGCTGCCCGTCCTCGATCAGCCGGGTGGCGTTCTCCACGCCCACGACGGCGGGCAGGCCGTACTCCCGGGCGATCACGGCGCCATGGGTCATCAGTCCCCCCACCTCGGTCACCAGGCCCGTGACCGCCACGAACAGGGGCGACCAGCTGGGGTCGGTGTAGGCCGTGACCAGGATGTCGCCCGCTTCGAGATCGGCCTCGGCCAGGTCGAGGATGACGCGGGCCCGCCCCTCGACGGTCCCGGAGGAGACCGGGAGGCCGACCAGCGCACCGGCCGGTACGTCGTCGCGGCGGTACGCCCCGGCGACGGCTTCGCCGTCCGACGTGAACACCCGGGGCGGCGTGAGCGCCTCGTACGACCGGAACGCGTCCTTGCGCTGGTCGATGAGCCGGTCGTCCACCTGGTTCGTGCGCATGACCTCGAGGAGCTCCTGCAACCTGAGGTAGTAGATGTCCTCCTTCTCACGGAGCACGTGGGCTTGCACGAGGCGCTCGGCCTCCTCCAGCAGGGCCTGCTTGTAGACGAAGTAGCGGCCGACCATGCCGTACTTCGGATGCTCCCGGTACCCGTTGAAGGTCCGGACCCGGTCGATCATCCGCTTGGTCTCGTCGGCCTTCTCCTCGCCGTCCGGCAGGGCCCGCAACCGCTCCAGCACGTCCTGCTCCTTCTTCGCCGCCTCCTGCCGGCCCTGCTCGAAGCGCCGCTCGCCGGCGCCCGGCTCGAAGTTCTTGACGTTGCCGAGGATCAGGGGCACCAGCGTGGTGGGGCGTTCGCTCCAGCGCGGCCTCGTGATGTCGATCTCGCCGACGCAGCGCATGCCGTACTTGTCGAGGAAGCCCCGGATGGCGGCCTCCGCCTCCGGCCCGCCCTCGAGCCCGGCCATCTCGTCGAGGAAGCCGTCGTCCTCGACCTGGTGCAGGAAGGCCACCACCTCGGGATGGGGGCGGATCACGTCGGCGACGTCCAGGAGCGCCAGCCCCATCTCCGCCGTGACGTTGTGGGGGACGGACTGCGTGAGCGTGTCGGCCGCGTTCGTCTCGCCCAGCCACTCGTGGAGCTGGTCGTTCAGCCACCACGTGGCCTCCATGCCCGCCATGATCACCTGCATGCTCCGCGGGTCGAACTGGGTCCGCTTCTGCTCCTGGAGGTGCTCCAGGACGAAGTCGACCAGCTCCGCTCCGGTCTTCGTCCGGATGTCGCGCTGCAGGGCGCCGAGAGAGGCCTCGCTGCGCTCGATCAGCTCGGTGACGATGGCCGGATCGGTCTCGATCGGGGTGGGCGTCACGCCGGGCGGCGTCCAGGCCGGACCCTCGTCCGGGAGCGACGGGAGGAAGCCGTCGCGGTCGACGACGGTCTGCAGCGCGTCGCCGATCAGCGGGTCGGACTTCCCCAGGGCCCCCACGAGGTTGGCGCGGCTCGCGGGCGAGGCCAGCACCTCGGTGACGTCGACGAACAGGCGCCCGCCGGCCTCGGCCATGGGCCTGGGGGTCGTCAGCTGCCAGAAGGAGAGCCCCAGGGGCTTCATGGGGTCGGTCATCATCTGCTGGTGGCCGACGGAGACGTAGACGTGGTTCTCGCCGTCGTCGGTCTCGGGGATGGGGAACAGCGTGGTGATCGGCCGGCTCTGGACGATCTGGAAGTCGTCGTCGACCAGGCACCATTCGATGTCCTGGGGGCGGCCGAAGTGCGCTTCGATCCGTCGGCCGAGCTGCGCGACCCGCACGACCTGCGGATCCGTCAGCGCCGGCTGCTCCTGCCGCTCCGGGTCGATCGCCACTTGCTGAGTCCCGCCACCCGGCAGGGCGTGGATGGCGAGCTGCTTGGTGGCGACCGCCTTGGCGACGACCTCGCCGTCGCGCACCTGGTAGGCGTCCGCGTTGACCAGGCCGGAGACCAGGGCCTCGCCGAGGCCGAAGCTGGCCTCGACGGAGGCGACCTTCCGGTTGCCCGTGACGGGGTCGGCCGTGAACAGGACGCCGGCGGCGTGCGGGAAGACCATCTGCTGCACGACCACCGCCATGTGGACCTTCCGGTGGTCGACGCCGTTCCGCAGGCGGTAGGTCACGGCCCGCTCGGTGAAGAGCGATGCCCAGCACCGGCTGACGTGCTGGAGGATCGCCGCCGCCCCCACGACGTTCAGGTACGTGTCCTGCTGGCCGGCGAAGGAGGCCGTCGGCAGATCCTCTGCCGTCGCGCTGGAGCGGACGGCGTAGGCGGCATGCTCGCCGAGCCGCCCGAGCGCGCGGGTGATCGCTACCGCCAGATCGTCGGGGATGGCGATCCCTTCGACGGTCCGGCGGACCTCCGCGCTGAGCGTGCGGATCGCCTCCCGGTCGTCCGGGCTCACGCGCGACAGGCGATCGAGCCGCTCGTCGATCGACGGCGCATCCTCAATGATCCGCCGGAAGGCGTCCGTCGTCACGCAGAAGCCGGCCGGCACGCGGATGCCTTCGATCCGCGAGAGCTCCCCGAGGTGCGCGCCCTTGCCGCCAACGACCTCGACCTGCGTCTGGTCGATCTCCCGGAGACTCAGCACGTAGCTGCCCATCCGTTCACCTTCCCTGGCGTCGTCAGTTGTGGCCGTGATCGCCTCAGCGGACGGTCATGGTGAGCACGTTTGGGTCGTTTGCGGCAAGCCCCCTCCCTCGCGCTACTTTTCTAATGGCGGCAAAGGTCCACGCTCGATGATGCAGGCGAGCTGACCAGCTTGGGGAACGACGGCGATCGTCGGCCGCACCGTGTTGGCGAGTCGTTTGTGGTCGTTTGGTCGTTCTTGAGTTTGTTGTGGTCGGTCTCCGACGACGAACGACTCGACTGTGGATCGGCGACCACGGATGACTCGGGACCCACCCGTTGGAGCTCATCACCTAGCGGCCCTGCCGGCGTGCGGACGGCGCTTGGGCCATGCGGCGATCGTTGATGTGGTGTCGTCGTCCCCGTGGACGACGACACCACCATCGGGTTGGCCGGCTGGTTCGGGCCCGCTAGGCCGTGCTGGCCGGGATCACCAGCCGCACTCGTCGAACCTCTCGCCGTCGCCCCGCAGCTCGGCGACCTGCTCGAAGCCGTCGGGCACCGGCGTGCTCAGCAGCGCCATGTTCTCGGGCGTCCGAGGCAGGTACTCGATGGTCGCGACGTACATGGCGTCGCTGTAGTCGGGAGCTTCGCCGGGGTAACCGATGACTCGCACCGGTCGGTACGTCTCGGCGTCGACGAGATAGATGTGCTCGACGTACTCGAAGGTGTCCGGATCGAGGCTGTCGGTGTCCGGATCCTGGCCGGCGAGGCTCTGCTCGACGAGGTCGGCCAGGCTCTCGATGTCCGTATCGGCGCTGTCGGTGTCCGGGTCTGTCAACGGCACGGTGGTCGTCGCCGCCGGGAGGGACTCGGCCCCCTCGTCGTCACCTCGGGGCTCCAGCCCGACCGGCACCTGGACCAGGCGGATCAGCTCGCGGCCGTCGATGACCTCGGTGCCGTCCTCGACCAGCGAGCCTTGGGCCAGCCACTCGCCGATCTGCTCGGCTTCGTTGCTGCCGGGGATCGCGGTCTGGTCGTACTCCCGGTACTCGGCGAAGCAGTGGTCGACCTGGCGGAGCCGCTCCTGTGGCAACGACGGGTCGAACGGGTTGGCGCCGGGGGGGATCGGCGGTGGCCCGGGATCGTCGACCGCCGGTGCAACGGCCCGGCCGGTGTCGAAGCTCGGCTGCCCGTCGGAGCCGTAGGCGAGGGTGCGCATGGCGCCCGTCTGCTCGTCGGTCCACACCTCCTCGTCCCCGATGGGCGTGCCGTCGTCGGCGTCGTACTGGTTGTCCCGAAGGGTGTGGATGAGCGAGCTCGTCGACGCCTCGTCGGTCGCCGCCGTGATCTGGGCGGCGAGGGACATCTCCGGCGCGCCCGTCGGCGAGGTGTCGTCCGAGGCCTCGGTATCCGGGGACTGGTCCGAGTCGATCGCCACGATCGCCGCCAGGACGACGGCCGCGGCCGCCATCGAGCCGACGCCGGCGACGAACAGCCGGCGGGCCCGACGCCGCAGCCGCACCTCGGCGACTGCGGGCGGCGCGGGGGTGGGCGTGGCGGCCGAACCCTGCTCGGCGTGCATCTTGGCGAGCGTGTGCCACAGTGCGTTCTCGTAGTGGGGAACCGGGACTTCGTCCCGCATCTCGTCGGTCATCGCGTGGTCTCCTCGGCGTCGGCATCGATGTGTTGCCGGAGGCGCTGCCGGGCACGCGTCAGCCGAACACGACCGGCACCGTGTGAGATGCCGAGCTCGGCGGCCGCCTGCTCCTGCGTGTGACCGTTCGCCACGAGCCGCAACATGTCCTGCTCGCCGCGAGGGATCGCCGACAGAGCGTCGCGCATGTCGGCCGTGAGCTGTGTGGCGATGATCGCCGCATCGATCCGATCGACGTCGTCGTCGTCGAGCTGATCGCGAGCTGCCAGCTTCGACACCAACGCCTGCTGGCGGGCATCACGGCGCACCTGATCACGGATCACGTTGACCGCGATCCCCATCATGAACGCGGCGGGCTCACCCCGGGCGGGGTCGTACCTCCGGGCCGCGCCGAGAAGTCGGACGAACGTGACAGCCACGACGTCCGCAACATCCTCGGCGCATGAGCATCGTTTGGCCGCGAACGCCGTCACCCGCCGCACATAGCGGCGATAGAACTCCTCGTAGGCCACCACATCATCGGGGACAGCCGCGAGCAGCTCTGCGTCGGTCACATGCCCGGCGAAGCTCATGACCGGTATTCGCGCCCGCACGCCCATCTTGTTACAGGGTTCGACCTGATCAGGGATCGGGAGGGGTCGGCGGGACCGGAGGAGGGCCGAAGCGCGGGCACTGCGTGCCGGGGGCGACCGGGGGCGTGGGCCCGGGGTCGATCACCACGGGTCCACCCGCGGCGATCGAGTCGACGAACGACCGGCCGATGTTGGGGTAGGCGCGGGCGCCGAAGTGGCCCGTGTCCACCTGCACCACCGCTCCGGTGCGGCCACCGGGCAGGTTCTGCGACACGGGCGTGGTCACGATCGCGGGCTCGAAGGGCGACGCGAAGCCGGGGATGTGGGCCAGGCCTTCGGGGCCGAACAGGGGTTGGCGGGCCTGGGGGTTGGCGATCGGGATGTCGAGCGCCTGGGCCAGGTGGGTGCTGGTCTCGATCGAGGTGCAGCCGTCCTGCAGACCGGCGTAGACCACGACGTCCGCGGTGACCGCCGATGCGTAGTTGGCGGGGTCGGCCACCTCGGCGAAGGTCTGGAGGACGTGGGGGTAGGGGTGGAACATGTCGATCTCGCCGGGCTCGGCGGCGAGGAGGCCGTCGACCAGGGCGCGGACATCGCCGCGGTGCACGATCGAGTGGTAGAGACCGGCGCCGGCCGCCGACATGAACCCGCCCTGCACGTTCGGCGGCGCCACCGCGAGGGTGAGGGGCAGGGTGCCCGCCCCCTGGCTGTGTCCGCCCAGCACCACGGTGGAGGTGTCGAAGCGCCCGTCCACGCCCAAGCCCGAGACCTCGCCGGGCGAGAGGGTGAAGGCGTGGGTCAGCCGCTCGAGGTAGAGCACGTCGGCAGCCTGCTGGAGCTGGTTGGTGCGGCCGGCGAGGGGGTTGAGGTGGTTGTAGAACAAGAAGTCGGACGTGTCGAAGGGCGGCGGGACCGGCATCAGCCGGTCGCCCGAGTACAGCGGGGCGATCGAGAACACCGCGTAGGGGAGGTTCGGGCCCAGTTCGGTGATCGGGGCTGCTCGAGCGGCGCCGCCCGTGCCGGCCATCCACATGAGGATGGGCCAGCCGTCCTCGGGGGCGGGACCGCAGGGGATGGCGACGTCCAGCAGCACCCCCTGGCCGCTGGTGCCCAGCTCCACGCCCTGCTGCACGGCCAGCCCGTCCCCACCGACGACGATCCCACCGCCCTCGTTCAGGAACGGTCGCGTCCCGGCCTGCCACACCGGCAGCGCCAGCCGCCCGGTGCTCCGGGAGGTGCCCCCGGCGGTGCAGGGTGCGGTGGCGGCCTGGCGGGAGGCCACCTCGGGCTGTGGCAGCGCGGCCACTGCGGCCGCCACGGCGTCCATCTCGGAGGTGGGGTCCTGGGTGGTGAACGCGGTGAAGGCGACCAGCTCACTCGGGTGCCACAGCGTGCGAGCGCGCACCGCCTCGATCGTGGCGTCCCGGTCCTGGCCCAGGGCCGTCCACGGGGCGGGCTCGACCCCGGTGGGCGCCGGCCCGTCGAGCGCCGCGAGCAAGGGCGACGGTGCCAGGCGATCGCCCGCTGTGTCGAGGACGCCGCTGAAGATCGCCGCCGCGTACCGGGTCGAGGGCCGCAGGGGATGCCCCGGGTAGGGGAGCAGCGTCACGAGGTTGGACGGGCGCAGGGCCGTGCCCTCGGCCTTGGCGTCGACCAGCAGCGGCACCGGATCCGCGGCCGGGTCGTCGAGGTCGAGCAGGACCGCGGTCGAACGCCGCAGCACCGACGCCTCGGCCGAGATCGGCAGCGTGCCGGCGTCGATCCCGCCGGACACCCGGAAGTAGACCGCGCTGTTCGTACCGAACCCGAACGTGGCCGCCTCGCCGCGGCCGAGCACCAGGTCGGCGATGGCGATCGTGTCACGTCCGGGGAACCCGGCGAGATCGATCGAGCCATCTGCCCGCAACCGGGTGTCCGACGGCCACGGCGCATCGAAGAACCCCCCGGCCAACGTCGGGTCGAACAGGACCGTCGTCGACCCGACCGAGGTCACGCAGGCGAACACCTCGCACTCGAGGTCGGTCGCCTCGGCCCGGAACGCGGCGGCGGCCGTGTCGTCCCCCTGCGCCTCGGCTTCGTCTGCCTGGTCGAGCAGGGCGTTGATCTCCAGCCGGGCCTCGATCGCACGAGGGCTCCACGTGTCGGTCGGGTGATACCTGCACCCCGCCGTCACCAGTAGGCAAGCCAAAGCCGCCGTCATCGCACGCCGCACGCTGCACCCCCCGCCAACAGATCCCCGACCTGCCGAAGCGTAGTCAGCACGCCGGATCCACGACCGTTGGATCTACATAGGATCCGGCCCACTGGGATGCCCGCCGCCAGCCGTCACTCCTCAACCAAATGGTTGACAACGGCGGGGGACAGGCGTAGCTTCGTATTCAACCAATCAGTTGTATAAGGAGCTGTCCGTGGCCGACGACCGGCTGTCCCGAGTATTCGCCGCCCTCGCCGATCCGACGAGGCGCGACATGGTGGCCCGCCTCGCCGTGGGCGACGCCACCGTCGGGGAGCTGGCCGGGCCCTACGACGTCTCCATCCAGGCGGTGTCCAAGCACGTCAAGGTGCTCGCCGACGCCGGCCTGGTGAGTCAGAGCAGGGACGCCCAGCGGCGACCGTGCCACCTCGAAGCGGAGGTTTTCGACCTGATGACGAAGTGGATCGAGCGCTACCGCCGACAGGCCCAGGAGCGCTACGAGCGCCTCGACGCCATCCTCGCCGAGATGCGGGATGACGAACCACCAACCCACCCCCGACACCCGCAGCAAGGAGCAGCGTCATGAATGCCACCCCCAACCGCCATCAGGTCTCGATCGAGGCCGACCCGAACCTCCCGATCATCCGCATGACCCGTGACTTCGACGCCACACCGACGCAGCTGATGCGCGCGCACACCGACCCCGCGCTGTTCGTCCGCTGGGTCGGGCCGAACGGCATGGAGACCAAGGTCCTCGACTGGGACGCCACGACGGGCGGCCGCTGGCGCTACGTCTCCGGAGGAGACGGCGAGGAATACGGCTTCCACGGCAGCTTCCACGAGATCGGCGAGGACCGCATCGTCCAGACCTTCACGTTCGACGGTCAGGGCTACGCCAAGCTCGACGCCCTCGCCGCCGAGCTCTGAGCGCGCAGGAGAGTCGGGGAGAGAGGAGACAGTGATGGCTGAGAACGAGGAGACGGTGATGGCTGAGAACACGGGTCGCCGGGTCGTCGCGTGGGCCAGCGTGTCGATGGACGGGTGCACGAGCGGGCCTGGCGGCCCGGCGCACGACCAGTGGCTCTACGAGCACGCCGGGCAGGAGCAGACGTCGGCCTACTTCGAGGGCATCTGGCGACGCGCCAGCACAGCGCTGCTCGGCCGCAAGAACTACGAGGGGTTCTACTCCGTGTGGCCGGGCATGACCCGGGACCCGAGCATGCCGGCCCAGGTCCGTGACCTGGGCGCGTGGATCGACGCCGTCGAGAAGGTCGTCTTCTCCACCACGCTGACGGCCACCGAGTGGGAGAACTCCCGCCTCGCCAGCCGGCCGCTCGAGGCCGAGGTCGAGGCGCTCAAGGAGCAGCCAGGGCGGGACATCTTCGTCATGAACAGCGCCAGCATCATCCACCAGCTGCTGCGGGCCGACCTCGTCGACGACCTCCGCATGGCCATCGTGCCGTCCGTGGTGGGAGGCGGCCTTCGGCTCCTGCCCGACGGCCTCCCCGCGTCGAAATGGGAGCTGGCCGAGACCACCACCTTCGCCCATGGGGCCGTCGGCCTGCACTACCGGCGCCCCTGATCGGCCGCCCGCCGTGACCGTCCGTCACCCCGGGCGAGCTCCACGTCCTGATCCCCCCAGCAGATCGACGCTCCTGACCTCCCGGACCCTCGTCCGCCGGGGCCGCGTCAGGACTGGGGGCAGACCTCGGCGAGGCGCGGGTAGGGGTTCACCGACGCGCCGCCGTTGGGGTAGTAGGAGAAGTGGAGGTGGGAGACGTCGGCGTTGCCCGTGGCGCCGACGCGGCCGATCAGCGTGCCGGCCTCCACCCAGCCGGCGCCCTGGTTCTCGTAGGCCGAGAGGTGGGTGCCGAAGTACTCGTGGCCGTCGTCGCCGTAGATGAAGAAGCTCATGCCGCCGATCGAGTCGCCCTTGTGGACGAGTCGTCCGTTGGCCGGCGCCACGACCGGGGTGCCGGTGGCCGCCATCATGTCGGTGCCCTTGTGGACCCGTCCGCCCGGACGGGGCTCGCCCCAGCTGTCGCGGAAGTGCATGGGCCCGTCGACCGGGCAGATGAAGCCGCCCCTCAGGATCCGCCGCCGCTCCTCGGCCGCCGCGGCCTCGGCCTCGCGGGTCTGCTCGGCCTGCTCGAGGTCGGCGATCTTGGTGGTGAGCTCGTCGGTCATCGACTGGACCCGGGCGGCCTCCGCGGGGCTCTGCGCCGCCAGCCGGAGGGCGCCGTCGGGGCTGATCAGCCACTCCTCGACGTCGAGGATGAACTGGGTCTGCTGGTTGGCCGCGGCCTGCAGGTCGGCCAGCGCCGCCTCGGCCGACGACCTGGCCTGCTCGGCGTCGGCCCTGACCTGCTGCTCGAGCTCCTTCTGCTCCTCGAGCTTCCGGCGGGCGGACTGGAGCTCGGAGAGCTGCTCGGCGGCGTCGTCGGCACGCATGTCGAGCAGCGCCTGCTTCACCGTGGCGTCGGCCACCGAGTCGGCCGTGAGCGACTCGACGGCGGTCTCCAACGGCGGGTTCATGTAGCGGGTGACGACGACCGAGTCGCTCGTCGAGGTCAGCGACTCGATCTTGCCCTCCGTCGACCGGATGGCGGTGTCGGCGTCGGCCAGCGCGCCGAGCTTCTCGGCGATGGTGGTCTCGGCCGCGTTCAGCTGCATGAGCTGGGTGCCGACGTTGGCGTTGATCTCGTCGAGCGCCTGGGTGATCGCGGCGGCGTCACCGTCGGCGACCTGGACGTCGATCGCCACGACGGCCTCCTCGTCGCTCCCGGTGTCGGAGGGGCCCTCCTGGACCGGTGTCGCGTTGCTCGATCCGGGCGCCACCGCCACCACGGCGGACACTGCGGTGATCACCGCGGCGAACACCGCCAGCGTGGCCGCCCAACGACCGCCCACTTGGTTCCGCACCACCCGTGTCGCCCTCCCTGATCGCCGACCGCCCACCCCAGAGGCGGCTTCGACATCAGATCGTCATACTACGCACACCCGGGCCGGTGGGTTGGGCGGGAGAACCCCCGGATGTCCGGAACGTTCAATACTTCCTGGTGGGCGGGCCGGATCATCGGGGCATGGCTTCCGATACCGCCGCCACCGCTACGCCGAGTCGGCTGCTCCGACCGGGTGACGCCGGCTACGACGCACTGAGGTCGGGGTTCAACGTCGCCGTGTCCCATCGCCCCGCTGCCGTCGTCAAGCCGAAACCCGCGTGGGCCGGTATCGCAGGGCGACCGCCCCCGACCGGAACTCACGGCGATCCACGAGCTCGAGCTGGATGCGCTCGCGCAGACCGGCGAGCAACGTCGGCCCGTGTCCGGCAAGGACCGGCTGCACAAGGAACTCGTACTCGTCGATCAGTCCCAGATCTGCCAACGCCAGGGGGAGCGTCACGCCACCCACCCACAGG
>DATHJB010000208.1 GCA_035316325.1 Acidimicrobiales bacterium | reverse complement strand
GTTGAGCCCCGGCCGCAGCGACCACATGACGGGGAACTGGCCCGCCACACCTGCCCACACGCTGGCGCCGGTCTCGCGGGTGAACTTCCGCGTCGGCGACGTCTGCGGGTCCATGCGGACGGTGAGCGTCTGGTTGACGGTGAGGTTCGGCGTCAACGACAGGAGCTTGTTGCTGTCACGGTTGCGCAGCGCGGCCGTGGTCATCGGGCCACCGAGAACGAACTCCGGCCACGTCTCGACCTCGCCGTCGATGATGACGTCGGCGTCGCCGGTGGTGTTGGCGCTGGAGATGTAGAAGACGTTGACGGTGTCGCCTGGCGGGGCGAAGAACTGGTAACTCTGCGGCGGGTCGAACGCGATGACGGCGAGGTCGCCGTACGGGAACGGGTCACGCGCCTTCAGGGTGATGCTGAAGACGTCCGTGTACGGGTAGCCGATCCGGCCGATCTCGGCGATGTCGAGCCCGCTGGAGTAGCGGGCGCTGATGTGGCGGCGGACGCCGTCCGGGTAGGCGATGGTGAGCACGCCGTCGCCGAGGGCGGGGTTGAAGGAGCCCATCAGCTGGCGGCGGTACAGGCGGAGCTGGTCGAGGCTGTCAGCGTGGATGACGACCGGCAGGGAGATGAGCCGTGCCGCCCACCGGCGGCCGTTGAACAGTTCACCGCCACCGATGAGCAGGGTGTCGAACTCCTCCTGCGGAGGCATGTCCAGCCCGATGATGGGCGGGTACGCCTCGCCGCCGCCGAGCATGATCCCCTCGTAGTTGTGCTCGGAGAGGATCAAGGTCGGGCCGCCGGCCGGCGTCCACTCGATGTACTCGCGCGCCGGGGGTGGTGGCGCGGGAGTGGGGAACGGGGGGACGACGACCGGCGGTTCCGGCGGTGGGGCGAGTAGCGGGCGAAGAGGCATCGGCTATCCCGTCATCAGGGGCCGCCGGGCCCTCCGCTTGGATTCGATGTCGAACGCGACCTGATGGACCAGGCCGGACGGGGTGCCGTAGATCTGGAACACCGTCCCGCCGCCGCTGGAGCCCCGGTCGTACTGGTAGCTCTCGCTGGCGTCGAGGATGCGTTCGGGGCGGCCGGTGCCGTTGTAGGCCAAGGTCAGACCGGGCATGAGCATCCCGCCGCTGTCGAACGTCAGGTAGTTCGCCGGGTCCTGGCGCGAGCCACCCAGTCGGACCTCCACGTGTGCGTGAGGCCCGGTGGAGTTACCGGTCGAACCGACCCGGCCGACCAGGTCGCCGCGGGCCACCTGGCGCATGTTCGCGCCGACCTGCTTCGACAGGTGGGCGACCAGGAACGCGAGCTTCCCGGCCTGCACGTAGATGTGCCGGCCGTAGCTGCCCACCACGTTGACCTGCTTGAGCGTGCCCGCCATGGGGGCGAACACCGGCGTGCCGGTGACCGCCGGGAAGTCCCAGGCGTTGTACCCGTGGCCCTTGGGACCGCGACCCACGGTGTAGGCGCCCCGCGGGAGCGGGAAGCCGAACTTGCCGTTGGCGTCGAAGCCGGCGGGCGTCTTGTCTTCCTCGGAGTCCTTGCCCTCCGCCCAGTCGACGATGACTTCCTTGGCCTTGCCAAGCGCGCCCCGGAAGAACGTCTGGACGAACTCGGGGCCAGGCACGACGTGCGCGACGTTGTCCACGAGGGGCGTCATCAGCTTGTCCGCGGCGTAGGCGGCGCCCTCCTTGAGCCAGTCCCCGATCTGGGAACCGATCGAGGAGATGGCACCCCAGGCACCACTCGCAATGTCGCCGATGAAGTCGAACGGACCACCAGAACCGGCGTTGATGCGGGCCGCCGCCGTGGCCGGGTTGGTGCCCATCTCGGCGGCGATCTCGCTCATCCGGCCACGGCTGATGACACCCTCGCCGGGCGTCAGGAACGTGTGGACGGAGTCGCGGTCCGGGCCACCGCCGGGAACGAGGCCGCCGGAGTTCATGGCGATGACGTCACCGTTGCCGTGGCCGGTCTGCGGCGGTCCGGCGCTGGAGCCCCCACCGAAGTCGATGGTGGGGATCTCGAACCCGAACAGCTTGGTGATCTTGTTCAGGTTGCCGATCAGGTGCTTGTTGATCCAGCGGATGATCGTTCCGACCGGGTCGGTGATCAGGTCGAGCAGCCCACCGAAAATGTCGCCAAGGACGTCGAACATTCCCGAGAAGAAGCCGATGATTCCGTTGACCAATGCCCAGAAAATGCCCTTGATCGTATCCGAGTGAATGGACACTTGGTCAATGACCCAGAGGATCGGATCGAGGAAGAAGTCAACGATTCCGCGCCAATTGTCCCTCACCCAGTTGATGACGCCCATCACGGTGTTCTTGATGGTGTCGAAGTGCTTGATGAAAAGGGCGACGAAAGGCGCGAACGGCCCACTCAGGATAATGAGCAGGAGCTTCCAGTTGTCCTTGATCCATTCCCAGACGAACTTGATCGCGCCCCAGACGGCGTCGAACACTGCAGTGACCACCGTGCGGAACGTCTCCGAGGTCTGCCACAAATGTACGATGTAAGCGGCGATGGCGATCAAAAGCCCGATGATGCCGATTGTGGCCATTCCCTTGAGGCCAAGGTTCAATGCAGCCTGCGCAATCGAGGCAGCCTTGATGCCCAGCGCGATGGTCAGGAATCCACCAGCCAGCGCGGCCAGAACCCCAGGCGGGAGGCTCGAAATCGTGCCGAAGAAGCCTTCCAGCGTGGCCAGCACCGGACCGGCCAGCGGCGTGAGTGCCTCGACGATCGAGACCAGGACATCCCAGAGGGAATTCAGGGTCTCCTTGACCTGCGGCCACATATCCAGGACGTAGTCGATGAAGCCCTGGATGGCGTTCTGGCCCTCGGTGCTGCTGGCCCATGCGGCGAACTTCTCGGTCATCTCCACCAGGCCAGCGAGGAACTGGCTGGCGAACGGTGCGAATGCCGTCAGGATGGCAGCGAATGCGGTGCCCAGGTTCAGCAAGATCTCGCCGAACATGGCGATATTCGGACCAGCGGTGGCCGCGATCATGGCGAAGAATTCCTGCCACACCGGGTCCTTGAAGGTCTCACCAGCAAGGTCGAGAAGGTAGCCGATGGCATTCGCCGCCGAAAGAACGATCGGCGTCAAATGGGGCAGCATGTCCTCGATCATCTGCATGCCCTGGATGAACAGCGGAAGGACCGCGGGCTCCAGCTCCTCCGCCCACGACGTGAAGGCGTCCTTGAGGGAGAGCCAGCCAGCCATCAGCTGCCGCTGCATCGGAGTCAGCTGACCCATCGCGTACGCGAGGTTCCGGGTCGCCTCGGAGCCCTGGTCCACCTGCATGGCCGCCATCTGGGCCTGCTGCGACTGAGCCGTCAGGGCCTGCGACACGGCTCGCGCGGCGTCCGCTTGCGCCCTGGCAGCGTTCTCGCTGGCCACGGCGGCCTGCTCCTGGGCGTCGGAGACCAGTCGTGCCGCCTCGACCTGGACGTCGGCGAGGTTCTCCTGGGCGTCAGCCTGGGCGGCGACGGCGTCAGCGACACTCTGACTGGCGTCGGCCAAGGCCTCCTGCGCGGACACCACGGCGGGCATGCCGTCGATGCCCTGCTGGTTGGCCTCGGCGAGCGCCTCCTGCGCGTTCTGCTGGTCGTGCAGGATGTCGCTCAGGTGGTCCTCAGCCTCAGCGACGTCGAGCGCCGCCTGCTGCTGGTCCAGGGCCAACTGCTCCTGCTCCAGCATGGCCGCGTTGAGGGCCTCCTGGGCCTGCGTGACGGCGAGCTGTGCCTGGGCCAGCTGGAGCTGCGTGGCGATGCCGGAGTCCTGGAGGGCGTTGAGCTCCGCCTGCGCGTTGGCGAGGTTCTGCTGGCCAGCCTCGACGGCGGTGCCGCCGGACTCGTTCATGATCTCGGCGAGATCGTTCTGCGCCTGCTCCAGCGCCAGTGCGGCCTGCTGCTCACCGAGCGCCAGGTCGTCGACCAGCTCCTTCATCTCGTAGAGCGTTTCGAGCGCGTCTTCGCGGGCCTGGTTCAGCTCCAGCTGCGCCTCGGTCTGGGCCTCTTGGGCGTCGATGACGTCCTGCGAGGCGTCGGCCAGGTTCTCCTCAGCCTGCTCGACCATGTCGGCCGCGCGCTCGCGCGCGCGCGCGACGTTCTCGACGGCGTTCTCGACGGCACGGGCACCGTCCACGGCAGCACGGTCGGCCTGGCGCTGGGCGTCCTCGACCCGCTCCGCGGCGGCAGCGACGGCGTAGGCGTCCGACACCCGCTGCATGGCGTTGCCGGAGCTGCTGGTGAAGGCAGACTTCTCCGCAGCCTCCTGCGCCTGCACGGCCTCGGTGACGCGGGAGATGGCCGGGAGCGCGGCAGCGATCAGGCCACCCAGGCCGATGCCGACACCGGACAGCGCGGAACCGAGTCCGATGGCGGCAGCGGCAGCCCCAGCGAGGCCAGGGATGAGCGCCGGCCCGAGCAGGGCGCCAGTGACGAGGACGGAGTTGATGGAGCCGGACAGGAACCGCAGCGACCCGATGGCCTGGCCGGACTTGTCGACGTCGACGTCGATGTTGACGGTCTTGCCGTCGAGGGCGTCGGCCTGCTGGCTGATGGCAGCGAGATGGGCGGCAGCCGCACCGGCGTCGGCCTCGACCTGGATCTCGGCGCTGTCGGTGGACAGCCGCTCAAGACTGCGGTGGATGCCGCGGATCTCCCGGATGGCGTCCCAGGCGTCGATGTCGACGCCGACCTTCATGTCGCGCAGCCGCTCAAGGTGGCGCCGGAGGCTCTCGACCTCGGCCTCGGCCTCAGTGGTATCGGCGTTGACCTCGATGGTGGGGAGGGTCTGGAGAGCTGCCTCAACCCGCTTCTTGAACTCGCGCGCGTAGGCGCCGCCGGCGTCCGCCCCAGCACGCTGCGCCTGCTGCCGGGTGGACTGGCTGATCTGCGGCGTGACGGGGACCTTGAGCCCGTTCTTGAACTGGTTCTGGATCTCCTTGTTGATGGCCTTCTGGAAGCCTCGCAGGGAGGGGGCGACGTCGATGAACGCCTGACCGACGCGGTACGCCACGCCGCCACCCCCATCTGGTTACTCGTCGGTGATGCCGAGGGCGCGCCCCACCCGGCCAGCAGCGTCGGGCGTGACGGCCGCCACGATGGACAGCACGTCCTCAGCGCCCCACCGCTTCTTGGCCCGCTCGATCGCGGTCTCGGGGCGTGGGTGTGGCTTCGGCGGCTTGGGCCGCTTGCCCTTCTTGCTGTTGACGGTGACGAAGTTGTTGTTGAGCCGTCTCACCTCGTCGGAGACGCTGGCCACGAGTTCTTCGAGCAGGCCCCACTCGGACACGCTGGGGCGCCACGCGCTGTGGCCACCGAGGCGGTCGCGGCTCTGCTCGACAAGGTCGTCGTCCTGCGCCATCGCGTCGGCGAAGAACGACGTGCGGGGCAGATGGTCGATGAGGTTGAGCAGGAACCGCCACCGGGTGCGCCACTCGCGGAAGAGGGTGCCGAGGTCCCACGCGCCGGGGCTGAAAGCCAGGTCCGCCTCAATGTGGTCCCAGTAGCGGACCAGCAACGCCCTCAGCCGCGCGATTTTCCCGGTTCGAGCCCGTAGTGGTCGTACCAGGCCTGGAGCATCGGCCCGAGCTTCCACTGGGGCAGCTTCCCGGCATTGACGATGTCCTCGTACTGGTCGCCCATGAGGTTCGCCAACAGCCCGGCCTCGCCGGAGGGGTTGGTGCCGATCTCGACGATCTCGGACAGGTCGATCTCGGCGGGGTCGGAGAGGGTGAAGACCTTGCCACCGTGCTTGAACTTGAACGGCGGCTTGATGTCTTCGCCCTCGCGCTCCAGGGCGTCGAGGTCGAACGCGGCGGTGGCGCGGCGGGCGCCGCCCTTGGCCTTGTGGTCGGACGGGGCGGCAGTCTTGCGAGGCGGCATGTGGGGGTCCTGCCTTACTCGGTGGTGTCGGTGGGGGGCGTCTCGCTGGTCTCGGCGCGCCTGCGACGGCCGACGGACTTGGACTCGACGGCGACGTGCGGGCCGGTGGCGTTGTCCGACGCCGTGACGGTGCCGATGATCTGGCCCCGCTCGGTCTCGAAGCGGTGGCCGGGCTCCGGCCGCTCGGTGGGCCAGTCGTGGATCTCCGTCCAGCCTTCGGCGACGAGCTGGGTGGCGCGGGCTGGCGTCTTGGTGGTGACGGTGACCTCGCCGCGGGTGAAGGTGCGCTCGTGCATGTGATCTCCAAGATGTGGGGGTGGTGTGCAGGGCGCGAACCGGCCCCGTCCCCCCACAAGAAACGGGGCCGATTCGCGCGTCTGTCAGGAGCCGGACTGGCCGGCGGCCGGGAAGCCTTCGTCCTCGGGCACACGGCCGGGGCCGCCGAAGAAGTGGCGGACGGCCGTACCGGCGTCGTTGTCCTGGAAGGCGGTGTAGGTGAGCTGGTATGCCACCGGCGTGTCAGCGTCGGCCCACACCTGCTCAGTGACCTCGGTGACCTTGGCCCGCAGGAACAGCTGGCCCCGGTAGTACTCGCCGGCGCCGGCGGTGTCGCGTGCGATCACCAGGAGGCGGCGGAACGGGTACGGCGGCAGCGGCGCCTCGTCGAACGAGGACTCCCCACCGGTGCTGGTGTCGACCGCGGACAGGCTCTGCCCCAGGTACTCCTCCAGCACGGTCCGGTTGGTCTCGAAGGCGGTGACGGTCATCCGCTTGGTGGCTCGCCGGATGTCGGAACGGATGGGCTCCGAACCACCCCAGCCGTAGATCTCGGAGACCTCAGTCTCGCGAGCCCACGACACGCCGTCCTCGGAGATCCACCCGAACGGGGTGAAGTTCACGGGGATGGCGACGAGGGCGCCGCCGGTGTCGGTGATGGCGGTCGGTGCCGCGGTGGCCATGGTGGCGACGAAAACCGCACCCGCCATGCCCTTACGGACCAGGTCGTTGTTCCTGACGTTGATGTCGTCGAAAAGCGGCATGACGACGTGTCCCTTCTGACGGGGCGATGAAGCCCCGCTGAGGGCGGGGCGGATGGGTGTGGGGGGCGTTTAGCGGCGGGTGGTGATGAGGTACGTCGCGGTGAGGTAGCGCAACGTGTCGTCAGACCACGGCACCTCGAAGGGGGACGACTCGACCTCGCAGCGGTCGAGGCGCCCGGCACCGGGGAGGATGTACGGGTAGGCCATGAGGCGCTGCCGGATGCCCTCGGCGAGTGCGCTGGCCTCCGGGTAGGTGCGGCAGTAGACGTCGACCGACATCCGGGCGAAGTCGGTGATCTTGTCGTTGGTGCCGCCGACCTTGCGAACGTGGATGAGCGGCATGTCCCGCTGGAAGTCGAGGTGCAGCCGGGGACCGACCACCGGGGAGGTGGTGAAGTCCTCCAGCAGAGCCATGAGGATCACGTGCGGGTCCGGCCAGGGAGACAGGTCAGCCACGGATCACCACCGGCCGACGTAGAAGACGAACGGGCCGAATCCGAGACCGAGGCCACGGATGTCACGCCAGCGACATGGGCCGATCCACAGGCGGCTCAGGTGGATCGGCAGGAACCTGGTCCAGTGCCGCGTCATCCGATACCGGCCGCCGATCCACCGCTTCGGGATCTCGATGGTGGTCACTGGGTCTTCACCCGCTCGACGAAGTCGATGGTCCGACCGAGGATGTGGTGGCCCCACTGCCATTCGACCTCGGGGGCGTGAGGCGAGTCGTTGACGATGCGCGCTGCCGCCCGGCGGGTACGGTGCCCGTCCTTCGACGTCATGGTGATCTCGTGGTTCTCCTCCACACGGAAGGAGTCCTTGTAGTCACCCGTGCGGGCGGGCGAGATCTGCTGCGCGTAGCGCATGCCCGCATCGGCGTAGGCGTTGACGAGGTCGAACATGCCGGGGCTCAGCAGCAGCCGGCCGGTGCCCTGGTGATCTGGCTTGTAGCGAGCAGCCACGGGTCACCTCGGTTCAGTTGTGGGGTCAACCGGCGGCGCGCTCCAACATCAGCGCCAGGCCGACCTCGATGCGGGTCCAGGGGGACTCCCAGCGGGCAGGCTCGCCTCGGACCTGCCAGACGACCGAGGTGCCCTCGTCGTCGACGATCTTGGGAATGATGACCTCGTCCGGCGGGTGGATGTCGGCGCCGTAGGGCGCGAACAGCCAGTACTGGGTGACGACCGTCTCGCGCAGGTCGTTGTCCTCGAACTCGTTCCGAGGACCCCACGCGCAGCCCTCGACAACGTGCGTTGTCACAGCCTCGGGGTCACCGAAGACGGTGCGTCCCATCCGCCGGACCGTCACCGGCCCCATCACGGGCGGGAAAGTCATGGGATGAACTCCGAGTCCCACGTTCGGCGGAACGGCGCACCTGCGGGCACGGTGTCGATCTGGAAGGCGCGACCCTCCCGGCCACCGAGCAGCTCGCGGCGCTCGGCGGAGGTGAGGAAGACCGAGCCGGGCTCGTCGCCACCGTGGGTGAAGCCACGGGTGAAGGGGCCGGTGGTCTCCTGCATCTGCCGGTAGCCCTCGGGGTTCTTGAAGTGCCGGATCACCATCCGGGCGACGACCTTCTGGAGTCGCGCGAGCGGGATCCGGCCATCGTCAAGGCGGGCCTGGAGGTCGGGGATGGCGGCGAGGATGGTGTCTTCGGCGTCGTCGATGATGGTCGCGATGACGTCGTCTGCGGGCACCGTGCCCTCGCCGATCCACCGGTCGGTGACGGCGCTGGTGGGCGTGTAGGCCATGGCCGCCTCCGGGGGTTGTGGTTCTGTGGTCCGCGCGATATGGTCACGACCTGCCAAGCCCCCAGAGGCGCCGCATTTGGCCGAACGCACCGTCTCACCGGAGACCGAGGTCTCCCGAGACACCGCCAGTAGGCACAACCGGTAAGACCTACGAAGGCGGGCTTGGCAGATTCAGTCGAAGGCGCTTACGCTGGGGATCCCTCTGGCGAGGAGTTCCGAAGACGCCCCCGGTTCGCCGGGGGCGTTTTTGTCAGTCGAGCTCGTGCTGGATGTCGGCCTTGGTCATGTCGGGGGTGACCGTGACGCCCTGGGATTCGGCGTACGCGGCCCAGGCGGCCCGGCTGGAGCCGGGGCCTTTGAGCGGGGGCGGCTGAACCTCGCCGTCCACCGCGGAGGGGGACTCGTCGTCCCCCTCCGTGATGTGGCGATCGCTCAGGCGACCCTCCGCCCACTCGGGGACCGCGCTCCCCTTCAACAGCACCTCGGTGTAGGTGCCATTGCGCAGGAGCACGTTCCGTCGCAGGCGGCGGGTCATCAGGCGTTGTCCAGCACCTGGAGGGCGAAGCTCAGCTCCGCGTTGGCGAGCACCGGCAGTCCGATGGCGTCGGAGATGACCTCCACGCCCATCGGGGGCTTGTCGTTGCGCCACACGCCAGCGACGATGCCCGGCTGCTCCGACGGCTGGATGCCCCAGTCGCTCACCGTGGAGGTGAGGGTGCGGCCCCAGAAGGTGGCACCGAGGTCGGTGCCCTGCCAGTCGTCCGACCCGACCGGGTTCGGCATCAGGTAGACGGTGTGGTCCGGGAGGACCCGCGTCAGGGAACCCGCCAGCATGATCTTGCGGTCGTACAGGTAGATCGGCGGGAGACCGGCACCGGAGACGATGTCGCGCACCTGCGAGTCCGAGGCCCGACGCTCAGCGCCACCGATGAGGGTGGTGCGGAACACGTCGTGCCCGGCCAGGGAGCGGAACGCCCGGCGGGACATGAGCAGGGCACCCGGCAGGGTGCTCGCGGACGTCTCGTAGGCGTCGATGGCCTCTTGCAGGTCTTCCAGGCCGTCGGCGTTGGCCTCGTCCCAGTCGACGTTGACGGACGTCTCGTTGCCGGCGGGGCGACCGAAGTCGTCCGTCGACTCGAAGTTGTCCTGGTCGATGGTGGCGACACCCGTGGCGATGACGACGCCACGCATGTACTCCATCGCGTCGGACACCGAGCGGACCGCCCAGCGGGTCTCCCCCTGGATGGTCAGCAGTGCCTCTTCGGCGGTGAGGTTGCCACCGCGGGCACGGAGCTGCTCGTACTCGGTGACGGGGCGGTTCTCGCCCAGCGCCGGCAGCTCGATGCTGACGCGCTGCTGGGTGAGCCGCTTGCCGATCTCCGGCTCAGCGTCGTACGCGCGGAACTTCGCGGTGTCGACGAGGCCGGTGCGGCCCTTGATGAACCGGACCACCACGTCCGGAACGGGTCGGTTGGGGAGCCACCGGTTGAGCGAGCCCTGCCGGGCCTCGTAGTCCGCGAGGGACTCGCGGGCGTAACCGGTGAGCGTGGCCGGGTCGATGAGGTCGGTCCACAGCATCAGGCCGCACTCCCCTCAATGAACACGAACGTGCCGCTGGTGTTGTGGCCAGTCGGCAGGAAGCCCGCGACGGGGAGGAGGCTGGTGCGAACGCGGCCGTGGTCGAGCATCGGCCAGCCGCCCTCGGCGGGCGCCTTCTGGTCGGTGTAGAGGAAGCCAGCCAGGATCTGGCGGCCGTCCGATCCGACGTCCGCGCCACCAGCGGTGGAGGTGGCGACGGTGACGGTGCCGGTGCCACCGGTCGGGGTGGACGTCATCTGCGCCACGTTCGTGTTGGCGAGGTTGCCGCCGAACGTGACGGTGTAGACGCCACCCGCGTCGCCGGTGACGGTGACGTCGCCGACCGCGATGTTGGACAGTGCCTCCAGCGCGGCCTGCACCTGGGCGGACGTGGCCGCCGCGAGCAGGGAGGTGGTGGTCTGGCCGGCGTAGGTGAGGGTGAAACTCGTGAGACCCGAGCCGCCCTCAGTGATGGTCTGGACTTCGTCGCTGGAGTCGCCGGTGTACGGGCCGTAAAGCCCGGTAGCGGTGATGAGGCCCAGCGGCGTGCCCGAGGGCACGCCGTCCGGGTACGCCACCGCGGTGAACATGGCAGGGTCCGGCGCCACCGTTCGGCAGTTGTAAATGCCGTGGGTGGAACCGAGCCAGGACATGTCACCGGCGCCCCAGCTCTCCGTCTGGTAACGGGGCATGGGTATTCCCTTTCAGGGGAGGGTCAGTTCTGGCCTTGCAGCTGCTGCGACTGGTTCGGCTTGTGCTGGTCGCGCTCGGCGCGGTACATGTCCCGCCCGGCGTTGACGGAGCCCGGCTTGGGGGCGCTGTCACCGGTGCCGGACTGGGGGATGTGCAGCGGGTTCCCACCGGGCTTCTGCTCCGGCGTGGGGAACGCCGCGATCAGCGCGTCAGCGCTGGCGGTCATCTCGTCCCGTGTCGAGCCGGTCAGCCACTTGGCCTGGTCGGCAGTCAGCTTCTTCTCGTTGGCGACCTCGGCGCGGTACCGTGCGGTCTGCTCCTCGGCCAGGCGCTTCTCGAACGTCGTGACCTTCTCGGTGAGCTTGTCGACGTCGTTCGGGCCGGCGGCCGGGTCAGCCCCGAGGGCGGCGGCCAGCTTCTCCAGCGGAGTGAGCTTGTCCAGCCGGTCCTTGAGGACCTTCGCTTCGTCGGCAGCCTTCGAGTTCTCCTTGGCCCGGCCCTCCCACTTGCGCGCTTCGGCCTTCCAGTCGGTCTCCTTGTCCCCCTGCGGGGTCTTGGAGTCGTCGGCCTTGCCCGTCTCCTTCGGCGGGTTGTCCGCCGAAGCGTTCGGGGCACCGCCACCGCCGCCCTCAGTCGTCTCGAAGCCGAGATGACTCAGGTAAGCGGGGACGCCGTGGCGCGGGTGAGTGCGGAGCGGGGTCATGGAGATTCCTCCCGTGCGGGAAAGTTGTGAGGTGTCGGCCGTGCGGCCGGGAGTCAGTAGCGGACGCCCTCGGCGAAGGGGTTCTCGCGGAGGTACGCGGCAAATTGGGTGAGGTTGGAGGCCCGGGAGTCGCCCCAGACGGTCTCCAGCCGGGTCGTGATGTCGGGCAGCTCGTCCTCGTTGTCGTCGCGAATCTCCCGCGGCAGGCACCGGCAGTTGTCGTGGTACCGCTCACCCGCCGGGCGCCCGCTCGATGCGGTGGACCGCCCGGTGGTGAACCGGGCGGTCTGCTCGGTGATGTAGACGGCGCCGCGGGAGCCGAGCATCAGGCAGAAGGCGCAGGCGTCGGCTTGGGGCACGCGCGCGAAGCGGGTGCCGGCGCGGGCGATGTTGTCGGCGATGGTGTCGCGACCGGCCTGCCACACGAGGCGCTGCGTGGCGCCGGACAACTGCGACTCAACGCGCTCGAGATCCCCTTCGGCCAGTGGCCGGAGCGCCCACTGAAGAGCCCCCTCGATCTGGTCGGGGAGCATCAGACCGTCGGGGATGAGCGGTGGCGTGTCGAGCTGCCGGGCGTTGGCCCGGTCGAAGGCGAGGTAGTCGACGGCGGACTGGGCGGCCTGCTCGCCGAAGCTGATGACGATCTCCAGGAACGCTTCCTGGAGCGCCCGGTAGGCCGCCTGCGGGTCGCGGAGCTGGGCGTCCGTCAGTCGGTTGACGGCCGCCAGCACCATGTCGATCGCGAGCAGCCGGTAGGTGGCCAGTTCGTCCTGGAGGTCGTCGATGGCTGTCATCGGCCGGCGGCGGGCCCGATGGCCCGCGGGTTACCGGCGGGCGGCTGGCCGCCCTGCAACTGCTGCTGCCGGCCACCGAGCTCCTGCGCCCGCGGGGACGCGGCGGCGGCGGCCTGGACGAGCATCTCCCGCTTGATGCGGGCCTGCTCAGCCTTCTCCTCCAGCTTGAGCCGGTCGATGGTGGCCTGGTCGAGCCCGATCTGCTCCCAGGTGATCTCCGAGCGGGGCAGGTACACGCCGGTGGAGACCAGCGACATGACGGACTGGGCGGCAGCCTGGCGGGTCGGAGTGGCCGGGTTGCCCCACCGCGACTTGAGCAGCCGCAGTTCCTCGGGCAGCTCGTCGGTCTCGTCGCGCAGCATGATCGAGAGCTGGGCGAGGCTCACCCAGCCGGAGCCGAAGGACACGTGGTCGCGCTCGGCGACCTTGTTGAGGTCCGCTTCGCCGGCGTTGATGGCGTCGGCCGACGCCGGGTTGTCGTGGATGATGCCCAGGTACGACACCGGGATGGAGGTCTCGCCGGCGAACATGGTGGCGATCTCGCGCAGGTGCTCGATGTTGGGCTGCATCGTCATCTGCGGGAACTGGCCGACGGCGGTCGGGTGCGGCGTGGTGCCGGAGTCCTCGTCGTACTCGCCGTGCGGGACCGCCCAGATGCGACCGAGGACGGTCTCCCAGCCGGTCTTGATGTTGCCGTCCTTGTCGGCGAAGGCTCCCTCGTCGACACCGATGGCGTAGCGCTGCGGGCTGGAGTAGAACTCCGCGGACACCTCGGTGCGCATCACCGTGCGCACGCCCATGTCCGTCCACGACATCACCGGGCGGGTAATGCGGGACATGCCGAACTTCCGCTCGATGAAAGGGCGGTGGATCAACGGGACGCACAGGACGCGCCCGGTCGGGTTCGGACGGCGATCCACCGTCCACGTGCCGTTCTGGTCGCGTTCCATCACGAGCACGCGGTCGGGCATGTACAGGATCTCGGTGAGTTCCGAACCACGACCGGACACGACCTCTAGCGCCGCGTCGAGGCGGCGAGCGCGGCGGTTGTAGAGGGCGGTGGCCTGCCGGGCGGAGCGGATCGAGTAGACGATCTCCGGCTCGCCCGCCGCCTCGTCGCCAGCGGTGACGAAGACGAACGCGGTGCCGTGGATGAGCGCGCTGACGTGTGCCTGCGAGCGCTCCAAACCCATGTTGTTCATCGCGTCGATCTCGGCGAGGTCGTCGAGCAGGCTCGACTCCTCCGGCATGACGTAGTCCTCGAAGTTGAGACGCTGTTCGAGGACGTCCACGGTCTTCGCGGGCCACCCGATGACGGTCTCGACGTCGCGAAGTTCCTCCGGGATGGAGATGCCGAACTTCTCCAGGCGACGCTTGCCGTCGTAGTAGGCGGACCGGAGCGCGTTGCGCTTCTCCTTCTCTTGCAGCTGGTTGCGCAGTTCGTTGCGCAGGCGCTGCTCGTCGTCGTGGAGCTGAGGGCTGATGAGCGCGGGGACTAGGGCCACGACCACTCCGATCAGCTCAGGACGACGACCTTGTTGGACTTGCGCTTGGTGCCCCGGCCGATGCCCATGGCGATGGCCTGGAGTCGGCCCTGCCAGGCCAGGACCATCGCGTAGGCCGCGTCGATCTTGTTCGGCGAGTCCGGGTAGGACTTGTAGAGCAGGTAGCCCTGCGGGACCGTGCGCTTGCGGGCGTTCAGCACGTGGCGCATGAGCACCGGGTGGCCGTCGTGCGTCATCTCGCCGTTAGCGATGGCGTCGTGAGTGCGCCGCACCCACTCGACCATCCGGACGTCGCGGCCACGCGGCCACGCCTGGATGGGGTGCTGGTGCTGGCCGTTGACGCGCAGCCGGGCGCCGAACTGGGCCTCCCAGGCGGCGACATGGCCCGTCCAGCCGTGCGGGTCGGCGAGGAAGCCGACCACCTTGTACGTCTTGAAGGCCCACCGGACCATCGCGTCGACCTCGGTCGTGGGCGGCTCCCACGCCTCGGTGCCGCGCTTGCGCACCACCTCCGGGGGTTCCCAGATGCCGATGGTGAAGACGTGGCCGTCGCGGATGCGGCAGCCGATGAGCGCGGTGGCATCGGCGCGGCCGTGCTCGCGTCCGCGGGAGCCGTCGAAGCCCATCGTGATCTGCTCGCCGGCGGCGATCTCCGGGATGACACCGAGGGACTCCAGCAACAGCGGGTTGGTGGCGTCGCGGGCGTTCCACTGCACCGCGGGGCACCACTGGTCGCTGGCGTGGGTGATCTGGTTCAGATAGTCCGAACGGGCCACCTGGACGTCGGTGGCGGGGTCCCAGATGCGGTTGATCTGGGATTCGAGGTCCACGTGTCCGGGCGGGCAGGCGGGCTCGTGCAGGACGCACCCGTCGGCGTGGCCGGACGAGTCGCCGTAGACGTGGCGCAGACCACGGATCAGCGAGTCGTGGTCGGTCATGTCGGTGTCGGCGGGCGCCTCGCGGTGGTCGTACAGCAGCCCGAGTGCGCGGGCGCGGCCCTCGTCGATGGCGGCCATCCAGCTGGCGGTCTCCTCGGCGACGGACTCGTCGCCGGGGATGAAGGCGTTGGGCGCCTCGACCGTCCGGCCACCGTTCTTCGAGGAGTTGGTGCGCAGGTTCTGCGCGAGCATGGGCCCGTTGTTCGAGGGGACCCACTCTTCGGTCTGGTCGAGGGTCGAAAACACCGCAGGAGCGCCCTTGACGGACCTGGCGGACGCCGTGATCTGCTGGATGCGGCCCTTCTTCGGCAGCGCCACGAATGAGTCCATCGGGTCGAGATCCGGGAACTCGTCGAGGATGGGACCCTCGCGGATCATCTCCAGCAGCGGCTGCCACGTGTTGCGGGTCTGCATCTCCGACACGGCGGCGATGTGGACGATCGGGGTCCGCACCGTGCGCCACGGCCGGCCCACCGGCTGGCCCTTGGTGTCCCAGCCGTCGAAGAGGACGTCCCCGAGGGCCTCCACGCACGCGAGGGCGGCCAGCATGGGCGACTTGCCCCAGCCACGGGGGCGGCCCAGGAGGCCACGGTCGTAGCGGAAGCGGCCCGTGTCGGGGTTGATCTCGTAGAAGCGCAGCAGGAAGTCCTCCTGCTCGCGGTACGGGCGAAACGGCTCGTACTCGGCGCGGCCGGGGGCCGCGAGCATGTCCGTCATCCAGTCGATGACGTAGTAGCCGAGGGTGGGGACCTCACCTGGTGCGCTGGGCTTCCACGGCATCAACCCGCCTCGGTGAGGGGGCCACGACGCTTGCGGGACTCCGACATGTCCTTCTTGCGCTCGCGCCGGTCGGTGGCGTCGTCGGCGTCGGCGAACTGGACCTTGAGCCGGGCGCGGTCCTCGGGGGTGGCGCCGAACTTGCCGACCCGCTGCCGGAGCTCGGAGGCGACCTTCATGTCGCCGTTCCAGAACTGGGCATGGATGAGCGCGGTGTCCAGGAGGAACTCCCAGTCGGACTCCGTGAAGTCGGGCGCCAGCGGGCTGTCCGCCCACGTCCGCCACCAGTTCCGGGTCCGCTCCGGCCAGAACCACTCCTGGGTCACGAAGACGCCGTCGATCTTGACCTGGAAGTCAAACTCAGGTAATTCCGGTTGTGATGCCCGCTGGGCCACCACCAGGCGCATCGGCGTCTGGTCACGACGGAATCGAGTCTGCCGACTGGGGTCATTTCCGAGCGGTCCGCGGCTTCCCATGTCCATTTCCTCCCGTGCGGGCGGCTGACCGGCCCGTGCGGGTCCATGGTCAGGTTACGTAGTTGCTAACACTGCTGGTCACAGCGATCTGGATCTTGGTGTGTCCCGTATGACACGATATGTGACAAAACCGGACTAAACCTGTCAAAACGTTTAGCGCCA
>DATHJB010000207.1 GCA_035316325.1 Acidimicrobiales bacterium | reverse complement strand
TGGCCGACGGGCTCGTGGAGGCGGTGCGGCTGGGGCTCGCCGGCGTCGAGGCCGACCTGGTCGACCAGGTGCGGCCGCTCCGCGTCGACCTGCGGGACATCGCCGTGCCGGTGCAGCTCTGGTACGGCGCCGACGACCAGGTGACGCCGCCGGCGTTCGGGGAGTGGTACGCCGGGCGCCTACGGACCGCCGCGCTCCGGGTGGTCCCCGGCGCCGGCCACTACCTCCCGCTCACCCACTGGCCGGAGATCCTGGCGACCGTCACCTCGGGCCCCTCGGCCTGATCTCCCGCACCAGGACCTCCTGCGACACGCTCGCCACGTGGGCGCCGTCCTCGGTGAAGACGTGGCCGACGGTCAGGCCGCGGGAGCCCATCAGGCCATGGCAGGTGAACGACTGGGCCAGCCACCGGGACGCGTCGAACGGCCGGTGGAACCAGACGGCGTGGTCGAGGCTGGCGGAGAAGAAGCGGCTGTAGAAGTCGTCGCCGGAGTCGGACTGGACGTGCTCCGGGTGGAGCGAGATGGCGGCGTCAGTGGGCAGGTCGTCGGACAGGTAGGCCAGCGCGCAGGCCTGGCGGACGGGGTCCTCGCCAATGGGCTGGAGGGCGCGCAGCCAGCCGTCGACCCGGCCCCGCACCGACGCCGGCGCCAGCCGCCGGTCGAAGATCTCGCCCCAGCCCTCCGACCGCAGCGCATCGGCCCGGGGGAGGTCGGGCGCCAGCGACACCGTCTGCACCTCGACCGCGGCCTCGGCCACCTGGAACGACGCCGACATGTTGAGGATCGCCCCCATCGACTGCCGGGCCACCACCGCCCGCGTGACGAACGAGCCGCCGTCGCGCACCCGGTCGACCTCGAACCGGATGGGCTGGCTGTGGTCGCCCCGCCGGATGAAGTAGGCGTGCAGCGAGTGCGGCCGGAAGCGGGGATCGACCGTGAGCGCCGCCGCCTGCAGGGCCTGCGCCACGATCTGGCCGCCGTACAGGCCGCCCCACGGGTACCGGGGCCCCTCGCCCACCCAGGCGTCGATGCCGCGGGGCTCGAGGTCCATCATCGTCGCGAAGTCCACGGGGAGTGATTCTGCCCTGCCGGGTAGGTTCCCCGGTCATGCTGTTCGCCGAGGTGGTCGCTGCGTCCCAGGAGGTGGCGTCGACCCGGGCGCGGTCGCGCAAGATCGCCACCATCGCCGACCTGCTGCGGCGGGTCGACGTGGAGGAGCTGCCGGTCGCCGTCGCCTGCATCACGGGCGAGCCGCGGCAGGGGAAGATCGGCGTGGGCTGGCGGACGGTGTCGCAGCTGGAGGTCCCGCCGGCGCCCGACGACCAGCCGAGCCTCGGGATCCTCGACGTCGACCGCACGTTCACCGAGCTGGCCGGCATCGGCGGTCCGGGCTCGCAGGCGCTCCGGGCGGCGACCCTCACCGGGTTGTACGAGCGGGCCACCGCCGCCGAGCAGTGGTTCCTGGGCCGGCTGCTGGTGGGCGAGCTGCGTCAGGGGGCACTGGCGGGGATCGTGACCGACGCCGTCGCCCAGTCCGCCGACGTGCCCCTGGCCGCGGTCCGGCGGGCGGCGATGCTGGCGGGCGACCTGCCCCGCGTCGCCGTGATCGCCCGGCGCGACGGCGAGGCCGGGCTGGCGGCGGTGCGGTTGGCGCTGCTGCGGCCGGTGCAGCCGATGCTGGCGCAGACCGCCGAGAGCGTGGCGGAGGCGCTGGAGCTGGTGGGCGGAGCGGCGTCGGTGGAGTGGAAGCTCGACGGCGCCCGCATCCAGGTCCACCGGGCCGGCGACGAGGTGCGGATCTACACCCGCAACCTCAACGACGTCACGTCGCGGCTGCCGGGCATCGTCGACCTCATCCGGGGGCTGCCGCTGCAGCAGGTCGTGCTCGACGGCGAGGCGATCGGCTGGGGCGACGAGGACGGCGAGCGTCCCGACCGCTTCCAGCACACGATGAGCCGCTTCGGGCGTCGCTCGGCCACGCCCGAGGTTCCCGAGAACCCGGTGAACCCCGGCGACCTGGCCACGGCGCCGATCGGCGACCTCGACGCCCGCTTCTTCGACATCCTCCACCTCGACGGCGAAGACCTGCTCGACCTCTCACTGGTGGAGCGGCTGCTGCGGCTGGAGCAGGTGGTGGGGCCGTGGCGCATCCCGGGGCAGATCACGTCGGATCCTGTCGTGGCCCAGGCGGTGCTCGACGAGGCGCTGGACGTCGGCCACGAGGGCGTGATGGTGAAGGCGGCCGGGTCGCCGTACGAGGCCGGGCGACGGGGTGGGGCGTGGCGCAAGGTGAAGCCGGTCCGGACCCTCGACCTGGTGGTACTGGCCGCCGAGTGGGGTCACGGGCGCCGGCAGGGCTGGCTGTCGAACCTGCACCTCGCCGCCCGGGACCCGGAGCGACCCGGCGAGTTCGTGATGGTCGGCAAGTGCTTCAAGGGTCTCACCGACGAGCTGCTCACCTGGCAGACGGAGAAGTTCCAGGAGCTGGCGGTCGGCGAGGACAAGGGGCGTGACGAGTGGGTCGTCCACGTCCGGCCCGAGCTGGTGGTCGAGATCGCGCTCGACGGCGCGCAGAAGTCGACGCGTTACTCCGGCGGGGTCGCGCTCCGCTTCGCCCGGGTCCGCCGTTACCGCCCCGACAAGGACCCGTCCGAGGCCGACACCATCGACACGGTGCGCGCCCTGCTCTGACTGGGAAATTGCGTCGATCAGCCCGCTATGTGCGGGTTTTCGAACGCAATTTCGGAGCTGCCGAGGGGGACGGGGCCGGAGCGCCAGGACGGTGCGGCGCCGACGATCGCGCCCGGGCAGGCGACGTGGCGGCTGTGGCCGAGCGGGCCGTGGAGGTCGACGGCGACGTCGTCGGGCAGCTCGGACGGGAGCCCGGGCACGTCGAGGGCACCCGTGTGGGGCAGGCCCAGCAGCCAGGTCGCCGTGCGGGCCAGGGCGACGCGCACGTGCCAGGAGCCGCCGCCCGCCTGCCGCCGAGCCAGGGCCGACGCCACCCCGGCCGCCAGCAGGTAGCCCGAGGCGTGGTCGAGCAGCTGCACCGGCAGCGGCACGGGCGTGTCGGAACCGGCCGCGCACCGACCCACCTCCGCGATGCCGGTCGCCATCTGCACCAGGCTGTCGAAGCCCCGCCGGTCGCCCCACGGCCCCCGGTCGCCGTAGGCCGACAACGTCGCCACCACCAGGCCCGGACGCAGGGCTGCCAGCGCCGCGGGCCCGTAGCCCAGGCCGTCGAGCGCGCCCGGCCGGTACGCGCACAGCACCACGTCGGCGTCGGCCACCAACTGCTCGAACTGCTCGCGGGCCGCGGGGTCGTGGAGGTCGAGCAGCGCCGAGCGCTTTCCCACCGTCGTGTCGGCGATCAGGATGCGGCTGTCGTCGCCCGGCGGGGCGTCGATCCGCAGCACGTCGGCGCCGTAGGCGGCCAGGAACCGCCCGGCCACCGGACCGGCGATCGACCGGGTCAGGTCGAGCACCCGCAGCCCCGCCAGCGGGCCGTTGCCCGGCGACGACGCCTTGGGGCCGGGGTGCGGCGCGTCACCCAGCGGGGTGATCGCCACCAGCGGCTGCGCCCCGACCGCGGCGGCGGGCTCCGACGCCAGCCACTCGTCGGCCGAGCGCAGGGCCGCGGCGCACCCGCCCGCGGCGTAGATGGCGTCCTCCAGGTCGACGGCCTTCCACCTGGCCACGGCGGTGCCGACCGCGCTCCGGTCGGGCCGGGGGTCGCCGTCGTCGTCGAGCCCGAGGGTCGCCAGCGCCGCCCGCCGGTGGGCCCGGAAGTTGGTGTGCAGGCGGATCCACCCGTCGGCCGCGGCGTAGACACCGGCGATCGAGCTCCACAGCTCGCCCAGGTCGTGGCCTACCACCTCCACGTAGCGCTCGCTGTGGCAGGCGATCGCGGCGTGCCGGGTGTCGACCGCCACCTGGGGCAATGCGTCCGGTCCCCCGCCGGGACGCCACAGCCGGGCGACCCCGAGTGTGGCCGCCGCCACCGTCGCCGTGGCCACGGCCGTCGCCGGGAACACCGAGGGCAGGACGTGTGCCGGCCCCGTGATGGTCAGCCGGCGCAGGTCGGCGTCGTCACCCCCGAGGCCGGCCCAGACCTCGGCGGTGAGCTTCGTCGCATCCATGCCACTCCGGCGTAGCACGTCTCACAGGAACATGTACTCGAAGAGCCCGTGGCCGACCTTGCCGTCCATCGTCACCTCGGCCGACGAGTCGACGATGCCCCACATGGGGGCGCGGCCCTCCTCGGTGCGTAGGTCCCACTGGCGCTCCTGCACCACCAGATCGGCGACGTAGCGGCCGTTGCGCCACTCGGCGTCGAACCCGTAGCCGGTGCCCACGCCCAGGTGGACGGGCCGGCGGGGCCGCACGTCGAGCCGCACCTTGCCCGCCTGCACCACGGCGCTCTCGACGAAGCGGTGGTCGGCATCCCAGGTCAGGTCGTACTCGGGACGGCCGAGGTGCTCGATCCCCTCGCTCTGGTCGGTCCGCCACACCCGGACGGCCTCTTCCAGCACGCGGGAGCCGTCGTTGCGGGTCTGGCAGATGACGAACACCGACTCGTCGTCGAAGCGCACCGGCACGTACAGCCAGTTGAAGCCGGCGCCCGGGAGGTGGGCGGTGATGCCGGCCGGCTCGGGCTCGCCCGACGGCCGGATGCCCCACGAACGGTCCCGGGAGCCCCACCAGCGGTCGGGGGTCACCTCCCAGGTGCGGTCGTCGATGGTGACCGTCCCCGCCCAGCTGCCCATCTGGGCCATGCGGCAGGCGTCGAGGAAGATGCGTCCGACGGCGTCGCGGTCGCGGTGCCGCGGCTCCTCGATGGGGTGGTGGGCGCCGGTCCAGGTGAGGTCGAACTCCAGGGTGGTGGCGGCGCCGGTGTCGGTCTCGGCGGCGTCGAGGCGGAACCGCAGCTCCTGCAGCCCCTGGATGACGCCGACGGAGAACGGACCGACGGTGGTGTCCATCCGGTCGAGCCCGAGCGCGCGGGACGAGCGCACCACCCGGTGGACCCCGTCGTGGACGACGACGGCGAAGGCGTCGGCCACCCCCAGGTTCGGGTACTGCCCCATGCCGGTGACGAGGAACAGGTCCTCGTCCGGGTCGAGGGGCATGCAGTTGAAGTAGTAGCGGTCGTAGAAGTTGCGGTCGCTGGTCCCGACCCGACGAATAGGCTCCGCGATCTGATGGATGGGGTAGTCGTCGAGCGGCGAGAGCATCGTTGGTCTCCTCAGGTGGTGATGTGAGCGAAGCGACAACGGACGAAGCCGTCGAGCTGGCGAGATGTGAGCGGCAGCTGCGCCGGGCCGGCCTGCCGCTGCTGATCGAGGGCTACTCGGCGACCGAGGACATCTTCACCCGGGCGCTCCCCTTCTTCGTCTTCGTGGCGTTCGTCGAGGTGCTGGGGGCGATGAACCTCGACTGGCCGTGGTGGCTGAACACCCTGTCGTTCCTCGGCGGGCTCGGCCTGCTGCTGGCGCTGTTCGGGCTGCTCAACCGCTGGCGGGGTCGCCCGTTCCTCGCGCTGCCCCGGCGCCTGGGGCTGCCCGAGCTGGCCGCCTTCCTGCTGATCCCGTCGCTGCTGCCGGTCGTGTTCGGCGGCCAGGTGGGCAGCGCCCTCGGGACGATGGCCACCAACCTCTCCCTGGTGCTGCTGGTGTGGCTGGTGGTCGGCTTCGGCGTGCTGTCGATCGTCCGCTGGGCCGGCGCCCGGCTGTTCTCCCAGCTCTCGGCCTCGCTGACGCTGCTGGTGCGGGCGCTGCCGCTGATCCTGTTCTTCGGCCTGCTGTCGTTCTTCGCCACGGAGATCTGGCAGATCTTCAACACGATCTCGGGTCGCCGCCTGGGCGCCACCGTGGTGCTGTTCGTGCTGCTCGGGCTGTTGTTCCTGGTGGTGCGCCTGCCGAACGGCGTGCAGGACGTCGAGAACACGGTCGACCTGGCGGGGCAGCCGCTCAGCAAGGTGCAGCGGGTGAACCTGTCGCTGGTGATCCTGGTGAGCCAGGCGCTGCAGATCCTGCTGGTGTCGAGCCTGGTGTGGTTGTTCTTCTGCACTGTCGGCGCGCTGCTGGTCGACGGCGACGTGGTGGCGGAGTGGACCGGCAAGCCCGCCGACCCGGTGTTCACGCTCGACGTGATGGGCAGCGAGCCGCACCAGCGGGTGGTGGTCACCGAGCAGCTGCTGCGGGCGGCGTTCGGGATCGCGGCCTTCTCGGGCCTCTACTACTCGGTGGCGATGCTGGTCGACGCCACCTACCGCGACGAGTTCATGTCGGAGCTCACGGACCAGATGCGCTCGACGTTCTCCGTGCGCGCCGTCTACCTGGCGCTGCGCTCCGACGCCCCTCCTCCGGGTTCCACCGTTCCTCCTCCAGGTCTCCCCGGTCCCCCCGGTCCCCCCGTGGAGCATCCGGTCACGTCCCCGTGAACTTGGGCTCGCGCTTCTCGACGAAGGCGCGGGGCCCCTCCTTGGCGTCGTTGGAGGCCATGACCTCCATGCCGAGCTCCAGCTCACGGGCGAAGGCCTGGCCCTCGGGCACCGACTCCGACTCCCACACCGCGGCCTTGATGGCCTTCACCGCGAGGGGGCCGTTGCGGGCGATGCGGTCGGCGAGCTCCATGGCCTTGCCGACGGCATCGCCGTCGCCGACGACGTGGCCGACGAGGCCCACCTCGTAGGCGCGCTGGGCGGTGATGGGGTCGCCGGTGATGAGCATCTCCATCGCCGTGGTCCAGGGGATCTGTCGGGGCAGGCGGACGGTGGAGCCGGCCATGGGGAAGAGGCTGCGCTGGACCTCGGTGAGGCCGAACTTGGCGCCTTCTGCCGCGACCCGCAGGTCGAGCGCCTGCAGGATCTCCATGCCGCCGGCGTAGCAGTAGCCCTCGACCGCGGCGATCAGCGGCGTGGCGACCCGGTGCTCCTTGAGGAACCCCTTGTAGATGAGGGAGAAGTCGCTGCGGATGCGCTCCTCGAACTCGTCCTCGGCGGGCTTGCCGGACAGGAGGGCGCCGACGAGGCGGTCGAGGTCGGCCCCGGCGGAGAAGTTGCCCCCGGCGCCGGTGAGGATGACGGCCCGCACGTCGGGATCGGCGTCGACCATGTCCCAGGCGTCGGCGAGACGGCACAGCATCTCGCAGTTGAAGGCGTTCTTCTTCTCGGGACGGTTCAACGTGAGCGTGACCACGTGCCCGTCCCGCTCCACCACCAGCGCCGGATCTGACATGGCGTCAGATTACGCGTGCGGGATTGTTGGTGGGCAAGAAAATGGTGGTTATGGGAGGGGAACACATGTACGATGC